>JABBNV010000017.1:16208-21093 GCA_019352125.1 Acidobacteriota bacterium
CAACCGGTGCCATTGCAGCTCTGATCACCAAGGCCACCAACCGTGAGCCCTACATTGTGGGCAAGCCGAATCCCATGATGTTCCGCTCTGCCATGAACCAGATCGAGGCACATTCGGAGACCACCGCCATGATTGGCGATCGGATGGATACTGACATCATCGCTGGAATGGAAGCCGGGCTGCACACGGTGCTGGTGCTTACCGGAATCACCCAAACGTCGGAGATCGACAAGTACCCGTTCCGCCCGGACCAGATGCTGGACTCAGTAGCGGATTTGCTGCAACAGTTCTAGTGCCCGAGCGGCCGCAGACTGCCGCCGGATGCCTCCAGGTAGCAAACGCCGCACATTGATTCGTAGCGGACGTCATCCCCATCGATGGCTACCTGATCGCCGTCGAATACTACCTTGTCCCCCACCCGCCGCGTGTTGAAGATGGCTTTCCGCCCGCACCGGCAAATCGTCTTGAGCTCTTCAAGCGTGTGCGCGATCTCCAGCAATCTGGCGGCGCCGGGAAAGGCCTCCGTGCGAAAGTCAGTACGGATGCCATAGGCCAGCACCGGAACCCCGTCCAGAACTGCAATCCGGAACAGGTCATCCACCTGCTCAGAGGTGAGGAACTGCGCCTCATCCACCAACAAGCATGCCACCGGTGCAACATCCACATGCTCCAGCAGCGCTTCCGGATCATCCCCGGCTGCATTTGCGGCGAAGAGCTCCCGCGCGGACCCATCCGGCGGAATGAGGAAATCAACAGCTCGCGTCACTCCCAAGCGGGAAACAATGTCCGCCTCACCCTTGGTGTCAATGCCGGGCTTGGCCAGCAACACACGTTGGCCGCGCTCTTCGTAATTGAAGGCCACCTGCAGCAACCCGGTGGATTTGCCGGAGTTCATGGCTCCGTAACGGAAATATAGTTTAGACACTGCTACCTCTTTGCTACGGGCGAGTGCTAGTCCAGGCCCAGTTCATCCTTGCTATAGGCGAACAGATACGGCACCCCAGCTTCCGCTTCCACGCGTTCCTTTGCGCCCGTGTTACGATCCACAATCACGGCCACTGCAACCACGTTGCCACCCGCCGCGCGAACGCCCTCCACCGCAGTGAGCGCGCTGCCACCGGTCGTTGAGGTATCCTCGAGGACTACCACGTTGCGGCCACTCACGGAGGGGCCTTCAACCTGGCGGCCCATGCCGTAGGATTTCTGCGCCTTCCGCACCACAAAGGCGTCAATGTCTCGGCCGTTCTGCACGGCAGCATGCATCAGCGCGGTACCTACGGGATCCGCGCCCATGGTGAGTCCACCGGCGGCCTCAAAATCCAGTCCAGCCTCGTCCAGCAACGCGAGCATCACCTGGCCCACTAGCGGGGCAGCTTCGTGGTGGAGCGTAACCCGACGTAGGTCTACATAGTAATCCGCGTCGGCACCGCTGGAGAGCGTCACTCTGCCGTGCACCACGGCCAGCTCCTTGATCAGATCTTTGAGTCGATCGCGGGCAGCAGCAAGGTCCAGGGCAGCAGTCATGGAACCAGTTTAGCGGCCACGTCACAGCCCCGTAACATCCCAGTAGTAGGCTAAACGCATGCGAGAACTACAGGCCACCATCATCGCGGAGTTGGGCGTCAAACCATCCATCGATCCTGCCGCTGAAGTGCGGAGGCGCGTGGATTTCCTCAAGGAATACCTGCACGCATCCCGCACCGCCGGCTACGTGCTGGGTATCTCGGGTGGCATCGATTCCACGCTGGCAGGGCGGTTGGCCCAACTGGCTACCCAAGAGCTTGTGAAGGAGGGAATCGAAGCTAATTTCATTGCCGTTCGCCTTCCATACAACGTGCAAGCCGATGAAGCAGACGCCCAAGCCGCCATCAACTTCATTGCCCCTAAGACAAGCGTCAGCTTCAACATTGCGGGCGCAGTGGACGGACTCAGTGCTGAATTTGCCCAAACCATTGGCGAGCCCATCTCAGATTTCAACAAGGGCAACGTCAAGGCCAGAACCCGGATGGTGGCCCAGTACGCACTCGCTGGGCAGCACAACCTGCTGGTGATCGGCACAGATCACGGAGCAGAATCGGTCACGGGATTCTTCACGAAATTCGGTGACGGCGGCGCAGACATTCTGCCGTTGTTTACCCTGAACAAGCGCCAGAACCGGGCACTACTGCAGCATCTGGGAGCCCCGGAGTCCCTTTGGCAGAAGCCGCCAACAGCTGACCTCTTGGACGGGCAGCCTGGGCGCACCGATGAGGACGAGTTGGGCCTGACGTACGAGCTGATCGATGACTATCTGGAGGGTAAGACAGTCCCAGATGCCGCCGCTGAAGCTATTGAAAAACGTTTCCTCACCACCCGGCACAAGCGCACGGTTCCGGTAACTCTGTTGGACACATGGTGGAAGTAGCGGCCCCCTGAGCCAACAATATTAGGTAGGTTTAGAGCGTGAAGATTGCTACGTGGAACGTCAATTCCCTCCGTGCCCGGGCAGACAGGGTGGAAGACTGGCTGCAGCGCAGCGATGTCGATGTGCTGGCCATTCAGGAAACCAAGTGCAAAGACGAAAATTTCCCATGGGAGTTGTTCGAGAAGAATGACTACGAGGTGGCGCATTTTGGTCTGAGCCAGTGGAATGGCGTGGCTATCGCTTCCCGTGTGGGAATGGACGACGTCGACCGTACCTTTGCTGGTCAACCCACCTTTGGGAAGGGCGGGAAGGATCCCATCCAGGAAGCCCGCGCCATCGCTGCAACCTGCGGCGGCGTGCGGGTTTGGAGCCTGTACGTGCCCAATGGCCGCTCACTTACCGATGAGCACATGGCCTATAAGTTGCACTGGCTGGATGTCCTCAAAGAGCAAGCACAGGGCTGGCTGGCCGAAGATCCTGAGGCACAAATAGCGCTCATGGGTGATTGGAATATCGCCCCCATGGATGAGGATGTCTGGGACATTGACTACTTTGTCTCGGAGGGGCTCACACACGTAAGTGCTCCCGAGCGTTCTGCATTTTCTGCATTCGTGGACACTGGATTCACGGATGTGGTGCGTCCGTACAATCCGGGACCCGGCGTGTACACCTACTGGGATTACACCCAGCTGCGCTTTCCCAAAAAAGAAGGCATGCGTATTGACTTCGCATTGGCGTCCCCCGCGCTGGCTGCCCGTGTCACCGGCGCCTCCATCGACAGGGACGAGCGCAAGGGCAAGGGTGCTTCAGACCACGCGCCGGTGATCGTGGAATTAGCTTGATGGGCTGCGCGCGCTTATGAGCGGGGGCCTCTACCTGGGCGGAGTCTCGCTGCCCTACATGTCATCACTTCGTGCCTACATCCCCGCGTACAATCTCACCGGCTCGGAAATGCAATACATCGACGAAGCGCTGGTGGCCGATGCTGACCGGTTGACCGTAGATGCGAGCGAACTGCTCGGCAGCCTGAGCAGGATGGCCCGCGCCAACGGGGATCCCATGCCCACCATTGCGGCCGAACACGTGCGCACCTTCCAATGGGATGATAATTCCCCCGTGCTGTACTGCCCCAATCAGCTACTGTTGCGCACGTACAACGCCGCCGGCAAGTTCAGCACCCGCCGCAATACCCGCCAGTTAAGCTCCTTGATCATTGACCAAGAGTTTCTTGTCGCGGCCTTCACCCGCCGCGAAAAGGATCCACGCACCAGCCAGATGCCGCTGACGCGCACCGCCAATTGGGGCATCCCGTTGAGCTGGCTGGCCGCCTTCCACGAAAAGGACAGGATGGAAGTGGTGCGCAGCGGAGATTCGATCCTGACCGTTCGCCTTCACACCACGCAGCCGCGTGCACTGGAACGGCTCAAGATGTGCAAGGACGTCATCGAGGAATTCTCCGATGACATGTTTGAGGATTTCGACATCCTTTATGACTGGATGGCCATAGTTCCCGCGGCCTCAGTGCTGGAGCTGGATTATGGCCCCATTGCCGCCAGGACGTACCCGGATGATTCCCCCATGGACCTTCGGATGGGCATTGAAGCCCTGGCCGAGGGGGACATGACCAGTGCTGCTGCCGCATACCGCAGGCTCACCTCCCGGTGGTTACCCATTAGGCAACTGGCCCACACCAGCTAGCGAGGTGGCGCTGTGGTGGTCCGCACTACCAATTCGTGAGGTGCCACCACGTCGCTGACGTCTTTTCGGCCAGCGATCTCGCCGAGCAGCAGTTTTGCCGCCAGTCTGCCCTGGGCGGACGGGTCCTGGCGAATAGTCGTGAGGCCAGCGGCCTGAGCAAAATCATGGTCATCAATGCCGATGACGGAGACGTCCTGGGGTACCCGAATACCCCGCCGGTGTGCTTCCAGCATCAGCCCCAAAGCCATCTCATCCGATCCGCAAAACACCGCCGTGGGGCGAGGGCCTGTTGAATCGAAAAGCATCTGAGCTGCTCGCACGCCACTTTCCACGTTGTATTCGCCGCTCACATTCCATTGTTCGCGAACCGAAAGCCCCGCAGCCGCCATCGTGGCAGCAAATGCCCCACTGCGCAGCCCGGGAACGGTGAAGAGTGAATCCTCTTCCACGGATCCACGGAGCTGGGCGATGTCCCGGTGGCCCAGGCTAATGAGATGGTTCGTAGCGTCAGCGGCTGCCTGCGCGTCATCAATCCGTATGCTCGCCAGCCCATGGACTGCTCCGCCCACGGCGATCAAGGGAATCTCCGTGCGATGCAACTGGTCCAATTCCTCCGGGTTCAGGCTGAGGCAGAGCACCACCAGCCCAGCAATCTGCTTGCGCACCATGTTGCGGTTGAACAGTAATCCGCGCCGATGCTCGGTGCTGCTGAGCCCAAACAGCATCAGCGTGTAAGCGTGGCCGCGCAGTTCTAGCTCCAAGCCCTCGATGGCCCGTCCGAAG
>JABBNV010000285.1 GCA_019352125.1 Acidobacteriota bacterium
CGTGCGCAATTGCTCCGGAATCTGGGTGCCTTCCCCGAGGGCGAGGCTCTTGAAACCGGTAGTTAGGGGCTCAGGTTGCGTGCTCTTCCGAGTTAGCTTACCCACGTCGGGCCGTACTTAGCAGCATGGAAACGCAGCCAATCTGCGCTTGCATTACAGAAAAATTCTTTAGAGGAGAAGTCATGGCAGCACACTGCCAAGTGACTGGAGCCGAGCCGGGCTTTGGGCACAGCATTTCGCACTCGCACCGTCGCAACAAGCGTCGGTTCGACCCGAACATTCAGAAGAAGCGCTACTGGGTTCCGTCCCTGCGCCGTAACGTCACACTGACCCTGTCAGCTCGTGGCATCAAGACCATCGACGTCCGCGGTATTGACGTTGTAGTGGCAGAGATCCTCGCACGCGGGGTGAAGCTCTAATGGCAAAAGACAAGGACGTACGTCCGATCATCAAGCTGAAGAGCACTGCGGGTACCGGTTACACCTACGTAACCCGCAAGAACCGTCGTAACGACCCAGACCGTTTGGTGCTGAAGAAGTACGATCCCAAGATCCGTCAGCACGTCGAATTCCGAGAGGAGCGCTAAACCATGGCTAAGAAGTCAATGATCGCTAAGAACGAACAGCGTAAGGTCATCGTTGAGCGTTACGCTGCCAAGCGCCTCGAGCTGAAGAAGACCCTCGTGGACGAAAACGCCACGGACGAGGCTCGCGAAGCCGCTCGTCTGGGCCTGCAGAAGCTGCCCCGCAACGCCTCACCGGTTCGGTTGCGTAACCGCGACTCAATCGACGGCCGTCCCCGCGGTACGCTCCAGAAGTTCGGCATCTCCCGTGTTCGCTTCCGCGACATGGCCCACAAGGGTGAACTGCCTGGCATCAAGAAGTCCAGCTGGTAATAATGCCACAAGCGAGCCCTAACTAAGCTCGTAGTTGTATCGCCGAAGGGCGGGGACCGTGGGGTCTCCGCCCTTTCGTGTACCCGGGCTCGCCCCGAAGCACGCCCCCAAACCCAGCCCTCGCCGTCGCCCGCCCCGCCCTCCGCGGCACATGTCCATAGGTTGCGCCCTCCGGTGGACATAACACCGCTATGTCCACCGGAGCGGGGAAAAAAGGGACATGCGCAACTTGGCTGAGAGCGAAATTCAGTGGGGGTTTTGGCCAAAAAGTGTGAAAAAGGCCGAAAAATGGCGGAAAACTGCGGGTTTTAACTGGCGCTGTCGGCTCTAACTGGTATGTTCCTAAACAGTGGCCCAATCGCACCCCGCGTTTAGGCTCGAACCATCTGAGGTCCAGGAGGACATACATGGCTAAGAACCGTAGTGAATTGGTAGCAGAGGTTGCAGCTAAGGCTGAGACCACCCAGACGGCCGTAAACGGCGTCCTGGATGCGCTCTTCTCCGTTTTCGAAAGCTCCGTTGCCAAGGGCGAGAAGATCACCATCCCAGGTTGGTTGGCTGTTGAGCGCACGGACCGCGCCGCTCGCACGGGCCGCAACCCGCAGACCGGTGAGACCATTCAGATTGCCGCAGGCCACAGCGTGAAGCTGACCGCTGGCTCCAAGCTCAAGGCAGCTGTTGCCACGAAGGCTCCGGCTAAGAAGAAGTAGTCTTCGCCACAGCGTTTTCTGCGGGCGTCCACCGGTTGGTGGACGCCCGTACTGCTTTAAGTATCGATTAGCTCTTGTGGGATCTCTGCAAGACAATGGAAGGGTGTCAGCGTCCAAAACCCGTCCCCAGCCCGCCGCCGCTGAATCCTCAGGAGTCCGGCTGCCGTGGCTGGTAGCTGGCGGCGTCCTGGCTATTGTCGGCGTTGTGGGGGCCATGATGTTTTCCGGAGCTGCCGTTGCGCGGCCACTCCTGGACCCTGGTGCCGCGGTGCGCTGGGGCCTGCCGTTGGCGCTCGCTGTGCACAACGTTGCCGTGGCTACTGTGGTGGGTGCATTGGTGTTCGCTGTGGTGATTCTGCCCCGCGATGCGGCGGCACGACGAACTGGATCCTCGTCGCACCAGCACCCCGCAGCCCCCGGCGCTGAGCACCCCGCGTTTAGCCGAGTGATGACGCTTGCCTCTGTGGCCGCCGTCGTCTGGACCATTGCCGCGGTTGCGGTGTTGGTGCTCACTTACGCTGATGTTTCCGGGCAATCCATTTCCGGTAGCTCCAACTACACGGCATCTTTGATTTACTTCGTCAGCAACTTTCCTACGGGGCAGGCCTGGCTGGCCGTGACCATCTTTGCTGCCGTGGTCACCACCCTCTGTTTTGGCGTCCGTAACCTGGCCGCGCTGGCGGTCACGCTGGTACTGGCGATGCTGGGCATGATGCCGCAGGCGCTGATTGGGCACTCGTCCAGTTCCAATGACCATGAGGGCGCAGTCAACTCCTTGGCCTTGCACATTGCAGGTGTAGCGCTATGGTTCGGTGGCATTGTGGCGTTGGCCGTTGTGTCGCCGAAGTTGGGCAAGCTCACGGGCCCTGTTCTCAAACGGTTTTCGACGCTAGCTCTCTTTGGGTTCGTGGTGGTGACCGCCTCCGGTGTGGTCAATGCCAGCATCCGCGTCACCAGTTGGCATCAGCTGTTTACCTCCGCCTACGGCCAACTGATCATGGCCAAAACCGTGGCTGTGCTGGTGCTGGGCGCCATTGGCTACATGCATCGCCAGTGGATCATTCCGCGCCTGACCAGAAACACAGCTAACACAGCAGGCACAGCAAAAGCTACGTTCTCCACTCGGCGTGTGCTCTGGCAGCTGATTGCGGCCGAGGTGCTGCTCATGGGCGTCACCAGCGGCATTGCCGTGGCCCTGAGCCGCTCCGCCCCGCCGGAGCCCACTACCTTTTCCCCGGATGCCACCCCGGCCTTCATCCTCAGTGGTTATGAACTGCCGCCGCCACTGGAATTTTCCCGGTGGTTCACCGAGTGGCGGGTCGACTGGTTGTGGCTGACGTTTGTTTTGGGAACCTCCGTGGCTTACATTTTGGGGTTCATTAAGCTTCGACGCCGGGGCGATAGTTGGCCGGTGATCCGGATGATTTCGTGGCTGGTGGGCATGGTGGCGCTGTTTTACATCACCTCCGGCGGCCCCAGCGTCTACGGCTTGGTGCTGTTCTCCGCGCACATGGTGGATCACATGGCGCTGATGGTGGTGGCGCCGTTGTTTATGGTGATGGGTGCCCCCATCTCCCTTGCTCTGAAGGCGCTGACCCCCCGCCGTGACGGTAGCCGTGGAGTCCGCGAGTGGATCCTGGCCATTGTGCACTCAAGGTTTTCCGCAGTGGTGACGCACCCGTTGTTCGCGGCGGCAAACTTTGCTTGCCAGCGAGGTTGGGTGGTCCGGTCCGTTCGTTCTTACTGGC
>JABBNV010000286.1 GCA_019352125.1 Acidobacteriota bacterium
GGTTAGTCACGGGGCTATTGCAGAAGATCACTCCACCATGGTCATGGAGATCCTCCACCAGCGCGGTGGAAATTGCGGCGGAGCCACCCAACGGCACGGGCCAGCCGCTGGTGTGCCCCAGCATTCCCAGCACCAGACCCGCCGCAGCGCTGGCCATGCTGGGTAACCTGGTCATGCTGTGCGCGGCCACCCCGGCAAGCAGAGCTGGTGCCAAATCCGAACGGAAGCGCTGATTCCAGGCACCACTTCCCTGCTCCAGGGCCCGGACTCCCAGCAACAGTGCGGCCCGTGGATCCTCCGGTATGCCCAGCAGAGCACCGTTCAGCAGCTCCATCACACCGTGCTCACGCCGCACCAAGGGTGCGAACAGCGCCCGGTAGGCGCCGCCGTCGACCCCCAAATGCTCAGCCGTGCGCTCCAGAGAGCGGTACGCGAGCGCCACCCGGCCGTCGTCCAGCGGGTGCGCGTAGGAGACCTCCGGAATGGCAAAAGGAATACGCTCCGCAAGCCCAAAAGCTTTGAAGAACGGGGAAGCCAGGGCCATAGGGTGTACGGCGGAACAAACGTCATGGGTGAAGCCCGGCAGAGTGATTTCCGCGCTACGGGTGCCACCGCCCACCGTGGCCGCAACCTCATGAACGTGCACGCGCAATCCGGCCCGGGCCAGGGTCACGGCGGCTGCCAACCCGTTGGGCCCGGACCCCACCACCACAGCGTCCGGACCCAAAAAGCCCTGAGGCATCACTTCGCCCGGCTACGCAACGCCTTGACTCGCCCGATGAGCGTGCGGACCCCCACCGCGGCGTTTCGACGCGCTGCCAACACTCCGGCCAGCGCTGCATACTGAGCGCCCTTCAGCGGAACATCAACGGTAGGGGGCAGATCAACTTCGTTCTTGGAGAAATTGCGCTTAAACGTGGTCACGTTGGCCAGTTGTGGCCATGCGTCGCTGACAATTCCGGTGAGTCCGCAATCGGTATTGCCCCGAGACTTCAGCATTTTGAATGATTCCCATAGCAACAGATACGGCGCAAAGGTTGAGCGGGCCGCAGCACTACTGGCTGCAAAGTAGTACACCGAATACCCGCGGTATTCAGTGGTGATGAGCCAGCTCAGAGCCTGGGTTCCCTGGTACGCCACCATAAGTTCCGTGTAAGGCTCCAGTTCGTTCAGGAGCGATACGTAGTACTCGCTCCTGAACGCCGCAAAATCATCCCGCGCACTGGTTTCGGCCAGAATGGGGTAGAGCTCCCGGGTGAAAACCTCACCCCGGTGTTCGTGCTCAATCAGCTTGACGGTCACACCCGCCTTGGTGGCCTTCCGCAGCGCCTGACGCGCGTTGGGCCTAAAACTGGCCAGCATCGCTTTCTCATCCAGGCGCAGATCCACCACAATTTCACGGTCATACCAGCCGGCCTCCAGCGCAGTGCGTACCTGCGGCAGCTTGTTGGCCACCTGGAGGCGCATGAATACCGGGTTCGCGTCCGTGGCAGACCGCAGCTGCTGGCGCACCGTGTCCAGGAACCGGGTCTCGGCAGATTCAGTTCGCGGGGCAAACCACACCGGCCCGTTGACTGCAATGATTGATTCACGCAGCCGCCGGGTGGAGTGCAGGAAGCTGGCGATCACCATCAGCTGGTCTCCGTCAAAGTAGGCAAAGGTACCGTAGGGCTTACGCCCCGTGGAGGCCTCAAACGCGGCCCACTGCGGGGATTGCTCCAACGGGATCACCACATCCTGGTGGGCGTTGGCCAGCTCCTCAAAACGGGCCGGAGTGACCTTCTCAATCCGGTAGGGGGCAGTCACGTCAGTGAGTCCTCTTCTCTTGGCTGGCTCTCGCCCTCAATCTTAACCGGAGCCGGCAGGGGCTTCCCCGGATGCACCAGGCTCCGGTTTGGCTGCACCATATCCACCACTATCTGCCCCAACACGGCCAGAGTTGCGGCTCCCAGCAGAATCTCCGCGAGCACAAAGTACGGCATGTCTATGGCGTGTTGGGCGTTAATGTCTCCCAGTTGCTTGCCCAGGAATTCCTGCCAGGCAAAAAACGTCAGCAGCACCACGGCTTGCCACAACAGCAGGGACCGCCAGCTGGGGCGCGCCACCGCCAACAACGGCAGCAGCACAACCCATTGCGCGGGGCTGGACTGTGGGCTGCAGAGCAGATAGCAGGCCGCCAGCAATGCCGCAATCTGGGCGATTCGAGGGGTAGTGTTCACGCGCAACACCAGCACGACGACGGCGGCCATGAGCACCAGCATCAGCCCCCAGGACAGCCACGCGGCGCCATCATTACTGAGCCGCGCATAACCCAGCCGATCCATCACCAGGTTGTAGAGGCCGGCCATGGAGCCGACCGCAGGCTGGGCTGAAAACACGCGCTGCCAATAACCCAGGTAGCTGGCCGGGTTGTTGAGCAGAATTGGCACGGTCACTACAGCCGCCCCCAGCACTGCGCCTGCAGCTACGGCTAGGGTGGTTGCCGCCTGGCGAGTACGAATCCCCGCCACAGCTACCGCCACCAGCAATACCGCCGCGTAGGGGGAGACGCTAAAGGCCAGTCCGGTAAGGATTCCAGCGCTCAGCGATCTGCCCTTGGCCAGCGCGGCCACCGCTACCGCCAGTAGCCCGGCCGCCCAAAACTCCCAGCCCACCATCGCGGCAAAAAGCATCAACGGGGAGAGGGCCACCAGGGCCCCGTCCCACGGCCGGCGGTGCGTGGAGCGGGCCACGGCAATCGCGGCCACCGCCCAACAAACCACTATCAGGAAGGCATTAAGATCAAAGTAGGCCAATTGCCTCACCGCCGTGGCGCTTGAGCTGCCGGTGCCGGGCAGTGCGGAAACGACCCATCCCGTGAAACCCGCTATCCAGCCAGCCAACGGCCCGTGGTCAAAGGCTGGTGTCTGCCCAAAAAACGGGAAGAAGGAACCCAGCCCGTTGTCCTTGTACGCGTTGGGATACTCGGAGTAACACGCTGTGGTGTATTGATCTGGTGTGGACCACCCATCCCGTTGGCAATGGTCTTTGACCAATAGCGCCAGTGCGCCCATGAGAGTAACCATCACCAGCAAGACGCGCTCAATGGTGAAGAACCCGGGTGTCACAATGCCCGGCGCACTGCGTTTGCCCAGCGGCCCCCCCACTGCTTCGGTGAGGTGGCGGAGCATGCTATCGCTGCGCGTGGGAACCACAATGCGGCGTCTAGGTGGCGTGCGCGGAGGAGTCTGGCCCATTTGCCCTAGCTTAGCCGCTGCTCCTTACCAACACCCGAAGTCAACCAATCGCAACACCCGGAGTCAACCAATCGCAACCAGCGCCAGAGACCAACGGTCATCCACTGATTCACCTT
>JABBNV010000287.1 GCA_019352125.1 Acidobacteriota bacterium
CCGTGTTTCTTTGCCGACGACTCAGGCCAGCGCTCCGTAACGGCACGTTGCACCCGGAGCTTGCCCGACGAGCTGCTGCCCTACCACCGAAGCGCGTGCCGTGTTCGAGACCGGTTCACCGTGATGCTTTAGCGGAACTGGAAGCGTTCATTGCTTTGCACGGTCACCGGCCGACCGGGTCCAAAAACGTCCCCACCCCTGAGTACAACCTGGCGATGGTGATGTACGCGAGGCGGCGTGACCTGAATGCCGGACTATTGGATGTGTTCACAGCCAAACGGGTGCGTGCAGTGTTGGCTGCACGCACCCGCAACGATTGGGTGTGGGAGCAAAATTACCGGGCGGCCGTCGCCGGCAAACCTGTGGGTACATGGATTCGGTCTCAACGGCAACGCCTCCGGGACGGCACCCTGAGCGCTGGACGCATCGAGCTGCTCTCCGCCTTGCCACAGTTCGCAGCTGAGCCGAATAGAATGGCGGCATGATCGGAGACCGCGGAACCTGCCTCCGCACACATTGAAGGTATGGACCTCTTGAATTTGATGGGAGTTGACTTCTTCAACCACTTTGGCGACTCTGTTGTGCTTCTCACCGTCGACATCGCGCTGTTGACCGTCGTGGCGTGTGGGATCTATAGCGTAAGAACGAGCCGTGCCAAGTATCGCCAGCAAGAACGCCTAGAGGCTAAAGCCGCATTCAAGAAGCAAGACCCCTGGATGGTCGGCTAAATACTGGGCGGTGACAGTTGCTCCTATATCCGTACACATTGCAGGTGTGGATATTTCACAGTACCCAGACGACATGCTCTACCGCGTTGGATTGTGCATCTTACTCGTCACCATTGCCGCAGCATTCGTCCTGATGGCGGCCTTCATCGTCCGAGGAAAAACTAGCACGGTGAAGCGGTGGCACATCGTCACCATTGTGACCGTGGCAACGATTGGTGTCGTGATTGGTTCAGTGGGTGCCATCCAAAAATCAGACCATCAAAATCATTTTCAAGACGCCTTGAGGGCTCAGCAGGGAATTGTCCTCAATCACTCGATATTGGACCAGTTCACGTCGGGCTCCACGGTAACCATTTCCGGATCCCACGACGGTCAGCCCGCCACGTTCCAGATCACCACGTCGCATGATGGCCAGCACCTGACCATCTCCGAACTCTCCGTGAAAGAGGTCGCCAAGTGAAGTCGTTACGTTCCAAGAAGTTGCAGCGCATCGTTATCACCGTGATGGCTGTCCTCATGTTGGCTGGGATTCTGGCCCAAAGCATAGGTGTGGCGGCCTGATGCCACGGGTCATGACGGACACGCTCACCGATATGGCGATAGAAAACGAACACGCCCACCCGTTAGAAGCCTCGCACGAGGCCATCTCGTTCAGTTCGCTGGACTGGGGCTCATCGAAGGATACTGCCTGGATCTACGGCATCGTGATCGGTTGGGGTGGCCCCGCTGCCAACGAGTTGGCAGAGAAGTTCGGCTGGTCACCGGAGGTGGTGGATCGGATGCGCAAGCTGCACAAGTCGTACCGGGCGAAAGAGCTCAAAGAATCCCGGTGAGCGTTCCCGGGGTGTCCGTACACATTGAAGGTATGGAAACCAAAAAGTCTCAGAGATTTCGCCGCTATCAGCTAACTACCCGCCGGGACGGGGTCGCACCTGTCGGGTATATCGAGTACTGGCTGGGCTTGTTGGCCGGTCGAATCCTGGTCCGCACCGCGCGCATGGCCAACAAGCGTGGCGACAGCGTCGCGTTCAACCACAATATGCTCGCCATTTGGGCAGGCAACGACAACAACGGCGGCCACATGGTTGCCCAGTTGCCCTCTGACGAGCTCTCCACCGCAATGCGCTCCGGCCAGCTGCAGATGATCGTGAAAGGGCTGTGACCGTGGTCAATTTTTTCACCAGTGACGAGTACTGCCTGGACCTGATGAAGGCCCTCGACTACTGCACCAACATGCTTAGCGAACCGTTGACCGCGGGCAGTCGCGCACGTATTTTTGCAGCCACCCTCGGTCCCAGTATCAAGCTCTGGCTAGATGCCCGCTCCATCCTGGTCAACAAAACCGAAACGTTGTGGCACTGCGCCATTGCCGTCGGTATGGAGACCACAGGCAGGCCCACCCAGCTGCAAATTTTACAAGCCCTCCAGTACGCCATTGGCGTTTTACCTCGAACAGAAAAGACGACGCGATGAATCCTGAACATTCAAGCACCTTCGACGCTGACGGGTATCCGACCGATAAAGCATTGGAAGCTCTCGAAGCGTTCACCGGTACGCCACTACAATTTTTGGACGCCGCCACGGCACTTTTCAATGGGGGCATCGTCCGTGTCAATCCCGGCAAAAATGATTTTGGCCAGGATGTGCTCAACGTCAGCTTCGTGGCAGGTGGCTGGTCCGGGTGTGAGTCCGTAATTGGCACCATCAAGCAAACACTCTTTCACACTCTGTTCTGGGCAGCCAGTCACCGGGGCGGACTTCACGAGTATGAAATCGAGACCACGATGGCTGAGGAACCTTTTCTGGTGCCATTGGTAAAGCGTGAACCTGACGTCCTTGAATACGGAGTTCGTTTCGCTCCCACCAACGTCACTGTCCGTGTACCTACATTGGAGCGAGCCAAAGAAGTGAATGGCCTGAACCGGGAAGAGTTGGGTGACGGGGTCGTCGTGTTTCGCCGCAAAGCCAGCCAGTGGGAGCCCCTCGACCAGAACCCTGAGCCGTGACAGCTCAGGAATATACTGGTGGTGCCGAATTGGCTCTGGAAACACAATCGGCGTTGGCTGACTTTGTACTCGGACGGGAGCTGGTGAATGACACGCCCCTACCCTTCCGCTAACCCGTACGGACCCCGGGTCGAACCCGACGTCAGTGAACTTGCTGACTTGGTGAACATGGGTAGGACGCGGACTCAGATCGCCAACCGTTTTGATGTGTCTACTCGCACTGTCAGTCGTTGGCTCCTCAAATATGGCATCAACGAGCCGTCACCGACGAATGGCCGCCGCATAACTCCCGAACATTTAGCTGAAGCCATCCAGCTCTTCGATGACGGGGCCAGCCAATCAGAGGTGGCCCGCACCGTTGGAATCAGTGCCGAAACTCTGGGCCGTCACCTGCCCGGCAGGAAATGGGATCAAAGCACCGCCGGTTCCATGGCCCGCGCTGTTCGGCTTGCCAATGAGCAGATGCGCAAACGCGGCACAGGCCATCTAGGTATGGAACGGTTGGACGACGCAGCGTGAGCTTCGAAGAATCCAAACTGGCCGTGGATCTCTCCGGGCGAGGTATTGGCAAGCTGATCGAATTCAGGCGCTACACCGGCGACATAGTTTCGGGCC
>JABBNV010000288.1:0-1154 GCA_019352125.1 Acidobacteriota bacterium
AGAAAAGAACAGACTCATGACCGAACACACCACAATGTCGCCTCGGGCCACTACCGCCATACTCATGCTGGAGGATGGCCGTGCTTTCCGTGGCACCAGCTACGGAGCCACCGGCACTGCCTTGGGCGAGGCCGTCTTCGCCACCGGAATGACGGGGTATCAAGAAACACTGACTGACCCGTCCTACGCCCGTCAGCTGGTGGTGCAAACGGCACCGCACATTGGAAATACGGGAGTGAACGACGAGGACGCAGAGTCTCGCCGCATCTGGGTGGCTGGCTACATTGTGCGCGATGCGGCCCGACGCGCCTCAAACTGGCGGTCGCAGCGCACCCTTGACGAGGAACTCATCAACCAGCATGTGGTAGGTATTCAGGGCGTGGACACCCGAGCCATCACCCGTCACCTGCGCGAGCGAGGCGCCATGCGGGCCGGAATCTTCTCCGGTGCCGACGCTGACAAGACGGACGCAGAACTCCTAGCTACCGTTACTGCCCAGGCGCCAATGAAAGGGGCCAAGCTGGCAGAAGAAGTCAGCGTCGATCAGGCCTATGTGGTGGAGCCAAAGGACCACGGGTGGGAGGGCCCGACCCGTTTCAGCATCGCGGCTCTGGACCTGGGCATCAAGGCCATGACCCCCCAGCGGTTCGCCGAACGTGGGGTGCGCGTAAACGTCCTGCCAGCCACCGCCACGCTGGCCGAGGTACTCGCGACAAATCCGGACGGTGTTTTCATGTCCAATGGCCCCGGAGACCCAGCCACGGCGGATGACCAAGTGGAGTTGTTGCGCGAGGTTCTTGACGCTGGATTACCGTTCTTCGGAATCTGCTTTGGCAACCAGATTCTAGGTCGCGCCCTGGGCTTCGGGACGTACAAACTGCCCTACGGCCACCGTGGCATCAATCAACCCGTGATGGACAAGCACACTGGAAAAGTTGAGATCACCAGCCAGAATCACGGATTCGCCGTGGATGCTCCGCTGGAGGGCAGCGTTACTGCTCCGGTTGCTCGCTTTGGCCGCGTGGAAGTGAGCCACATCAGCCTGAACGATTCAGTGGTGGAGGGCCTATCCTGCCTGGATATCCCCGCCTCCTCCGTTCAATACCACCCCGAGGCAGCCGCCGGTCCGCACGATTCCGCGTACCTGTTCGACC
>JABBNV010000288.1:1164-3315 GCA_019352125.1 Acidobacteriota bacterium
GAGGATACGAAGTAATGCCTAAAAGAGAAGACCTCAAATCCGTACTGGTGATTGGCTCCGGCCCCATCGTGATTGGTCAGGCTGCGGAGTTTGACTACTCCGGCACTCAGGCGCTGCGCGTCCTGAAGGAGGAGGGACTCCGAGTTATCCTGGTCAACTCCAACCCCGCCACCATCATGACGGATCCGGAATTTGCCGATGCCACCTACGTTGAGCCCATCACTCCCGAGGTAGTGGAAAAGATCATAGCCAAGGAGCGCCCCGACGCCATCCTGCCCACTCTGGGTGGCCAGACGGCATTGAACACGGCCATTGCGCTGGATAAGAATGGCGCCCTGGCCAAGTACGACGTCGAACTGATCGGCGCGAACATTGCCGCCATCGAGTTGGGGGAAGATCGCGAAAAATTCAAGGGCGTGGTTGAGCGCTGCGGCGCAGAATCAGCGCGGAGCCACATCATCCACACCATCGATGAAGCACTCAAGGCTGCCGAAGACCTCGGGTACCCCATGGTGGTTCGGCCCTCCTTCACGATGGGTGGACTGGGCTCTGGGTTGGCCTATGACGAGTCAGATCTACGACGCATAGTTGGCCAGGGGCTCCAGTACAGCCCCACCACTGAGGTGCTCCTCGAGGAGAGCATTCTCGGCTGGAAAGAGTACGAACTCGAAATGATGCGGGACAAGAACGACAACGTCGTGGTTGTCTGCTCCATTGAGAACTTTGATCCGGTAGGCGTACATACTGGCGACTCAATCACCGTTGCCCCAGCACTCACCCTCACTGACAGGGAGTACCAGCGGCTGCGGGACATCTCCATTGCCGTGATCAGAGAAGTGGGGGTGGACACGGGCGGGTGCAACTTTCAGTTCGCCATTGATCCGGCAACTGGACGCGTTATCGTGATTGAAATGAACCCACGCGTGTCCCGCTCCTCGGCGCTGGCGTCCAAAGCCACCGGCTTTGCCATTGCCAAGATCGCTACGAAGCTTTCCCTGGGCTACACCCTGGACGAAATCCCCAACGACATCACCCAGAAGACACCTGCCAGCTTTGAGCCGACGCTTGACTATGTTGTGGTCAAGGTTCCGCGCTTCGCGTTTGAGAAGTTCCCGGCCGCGGACCCCACCCTCACCACCACCATGAAGAGCGTGGGCGAGGCAATGGCCATGGGCCGCAACTTCACTGAGGCTCTCCAGAAGGCGCTTCGGTCACTGGAGCAAAAAGGCGCCAGCCTGGACTTTACGCCAGTTTCCGCAGAAGAGGTTCCAGAGCTCATTGAAGCGGCCAAGCGGCCCACTACGGATCGGCTCTCTCAGGTTCAACGGGCACTGCTGGGCGGCGCCTCAGTTGAGGACCTGCACGAGGCAACCAGGATTGACCCGTGGTTCCTGGACCAGCTGGTGCTGCTAAACGAGATCTCGGAGGAAATCCGGAGCGCTTCCGCCCTGACTCCGGAAATGCTACGGCACGCCAAGCGACACGGTTTCTCCGACGAGCAAATTGGTGCACTGACCCACAACTCAGAGGGCGTTGTGCGCGGTGTCCGGCAGGCGCTGGGAATCCGCCCCGTCTACAAGACGGTGGACACGTGTGCCGCGGAATTTGCTGCGTACACCCCGTATCACTACTCCTCCTACGATGAGGAGGATGAGGTGGCAATGCACGAGAAGCCATCCGTGATCATTCTTGGCTCAGGACCCAACCGGATCGGCCAAGGCATTGAGTTTGACTACTCCTGTGTGCACGCATCCATGGCGCTGCGGCAGGCTGGGTATGAGACAGTCATGGTGAACTGCAACCCGGAAACGGTGTCCACTGACTATGACATTTCCACCCGACTTTACTTTGAGCCGTTGACGCTCGAGGACGTCCTAGAGGTCATCGCGGCGGAACAGCGCACAGGTGGTGTGCTGGGCGTCTTTGTTCAATTGGGCGGGCAGACTCCATTGAAACTCGCGCAGGCTCTGGCCGACGCCGGTGTACCCATTCTGGGAACCTCACCCGAGGCAATCGATTTGGCGGAGCATCGCGGCATGTTCTCCCGGGTCCTGGATGCGGCAGGACTCATTGCACCAAAGAACGGAACAGCAGTCTCCTTTGAGGACGCCAAGACGATTGCGGACGAAATCGGCTACCCAGTGCTGGTAC
>JABBNV010000289.1 GCA_019352125.1 Acidobacteriota bacterium
CAGATCACGCTCCCGACCCAACCCTCGAGTCCAAATATCTTAGACAACACGGCGTGGACCAGGGCCTCCGCGATCGCAATAATTTCCCGATCAACCCGTGGGCCCGATCCCATATACTTTTTGCCGGGATTGACATCGTCCGTGCCTTTCGGGTGCTGCTGTTTGACCGCCATGTCGATGCGGTGGTCTGTGTTTTTGAAAACACTGCCTTGGTTATTCTGGCCTTCCGTCGCCTTTTTCGTTTCAAGCCGCCTGTCCTGCTTTACGAGGTCTCCTCGCGTGGCTGGCGCTGGCGCGACTGGATGCTGGATTTCGTCATGCCACGGATCGACCAGGCGCTGACTTTGACCCAGCACTCCAAGCAGCACGTGGAGAGCTGCTACCGGCTGAAGCGACCAGCCATTGTCACCGGGTACTTCATCGATGAGACGTTCTTCAGGCCGGATGCCCCGCTGACAACGTCGCAGCAGGTACCGGACGATTTCATTCTGGCGGTCGGCGATGATCACTCAAGGGATTATGGGACGCTGTTGCGCGCCTGCACCGGGCTCGACGTGCCTGTAGTGCTGCGAACGAGACTCAACCCGGCAATACCGCAAGAACTGCTCGACCGGGTCACGGTGATCCCAGACCGGCTGCCGTACCGGGGATTGCGGGATTTGTACCGCCGGGCCCGCCTGGTCGTCGTTCCCCTTCACCCGACAGAGAATCCCGGGGGCATCACCTCCCTCTTTGAAGCCATGGCGATGGGCAGGCCGGTCATCTGCTCGGCCACGGGCACGGCGACCGACTATGTCAGGCATGGCGAGACGGGACTGCTTGTCCCGCCGGACGACTCGCAGGCGCTGGAGGCGACAATCCGGCGTCTGCTCAACCATCCTGACGAAGCAAGGCGGCTCGGTGCCGCCGCCCGCCGGTATGTGGAGCAAGAGCTCACAATCTATCAATTCACTGCGCGGATGGCGGCGGCGATCAAGATGACTGTCGGATGAGGTATGAGGACTTCTCGGATTGGAGGCTGTGCGCGCCCTGGTTTGACCGAACCGCAAATGCCGGCTCGCCAAGGATTTCGGGACCCCCTTGTAAGTGCTATGACTGGCCTCTGCATCGCGAACGCCAAACTCATGCGGCCGCCTTGGCGCGGCCTGAATCGCTGAGAGCCTGACCCGGAATGGGATCGGAACGAAGGGCGACCCGCCTCGGAAGCCGGTTTGCCGCGTCCGCTCTCTCCTGGCGCCTGTGCCAGAAGCCCAGCCTTTCCAGGGCATCCGTCTCCTTCCGATCCCGATTCGAGTCAGGCTCTGAGATGCGGGCAAATTCGTGAACAGGCTACATGATGTTCCGCGCTGGTGCTCTACCGGGATGCGACGACATCCCAATAGCGTTGCTCCCCATTGCGCCACGCGGCAAGAAGATCCTTTAGTTGGGAAACGGCCTCGGCTGCTGGACGGAGGATTGGCAGATCGTCACCCCGGTTAGAGCCTATCCCAATTTGTTCAAATCCGGCCAGAAATTCGAGGACCACACTGGGGTCGCTGCCGAGCGCCTGCATGTGAAAAGGTGAGAATTCCAGGGCGACGAGCCTGGCACGTGAGAGGACGTCACGACCGCCGGCGATGACGAACGGCTCCGCGCCTTGGGTGTCGATCTTTGCCGCGACTGCTCCCACGATCTCGCTCGCGAATTGGTCCAACGGAGCGGCTTCCACCTGGATGGTGTGGCCGGCGCGGCGCTGCCCCAAGGCAAGGCGGTGGTCACCAATGTTTTGGTCATTCAATACGAAATTAAGCATCGAATTTGTTGTAAAAAGGGCAATCTGATGAACGGTTACATTGCGGTGGGGACAGTTCCGCTCAATATTTGCACGAAGGTGGTGACTGTTCGCCGGATCAGGTTCAAATGCAAGACACTTTATTGTTTTTTCCTGTGCAACTGGAATAGTGGTGAGGCCTATATTAGCGCCGATATCGAGATAAGTTCCCCCACCGCTTCTGGTGAAGAACTCATGGAATAGTTTGTCCAACCGGGGCTCGTAAACGCCAGTCCGGGCATAGGCCGGCAACAGGAGGCCGTCGTTAAGGGCGCTCTGAATGAGCCCATAGCTACCGTCCGCGCACAGGCACAAGTGGTCAAGCCTGGGTGCGCAGCGGGCCATAATTTCCGCATTTCCCATACGGATACGAAACGCTTCGAACAGTGCCTCGTTAGCACCCCATGGCATTCGCATCACTGCAGCTTTGAGGGCGCTCTTGGCGAGCCTCTTCATAAATGGTCTCCTGCGTTAGCTACTGAATCGACCCCCGCATAGCACAAATTTGGAGCGGCCGGCCATGGCATCACCTCGTTTGAGGCCCTCGTCGATTGGTGCCAATGTTTGTCGTTGCTGAATTCAGGACAGAATGTCGGACACCTCTGCCTTGGCATGGCGGCCTTCGGGTGTTGATGGCTGCCGGAATTCGCGTAAATCTGGCGCCCGGCGAAAAATTGGCACGAGATTTACCGCAAGTGCATCCAGTCCTCGCCGTCAAAGCGATCAGCGACCAAGGGCTGGACGGCAACCCGCGGTCAAGGCCGCCGGGTCGCGTCCCAGGGGGTGGTGTAAGAGCTGTGGGTAAATGGCCCGCCACCGCCAGACTCTTGGCGGTCGCTGCGGCGGGCTGTGGCGAGAAGGTTGGTGGAATACCAAGAACGAATTTGGCCTGGTAGGCGCCCCAGCTTGAAAAACGCCTCGGAGTTGCTGAACGGTATCACTTGCACATGCTCAAACCCTGCACGCTGCAGGACATAGGCGAGTGTCTGGGGGCAGAACCAGCCCGTATGCTCGGGATGTACCTTGGCCCTTCCCCTCAATAGGATCTCAAGCTGGCGCAGCGGGTAAAACGGATTTGGCGTTGTAAGGACAATGGTTCCGCCCGGCCGCAGATGACGGTGCATATTCCTAAGGAACCGCCCCGGATTCTCCAGATGCTCAATGATTTCTCCACCTACCACACAATCGAACGTCTCTTGCAGATCGATCGTCTCGGCATCGCCGACCCGGATATCGAACCCGCGCGCGTTGAGGATTTCTGCCTCATCTTCGGCGACATCCAGTCCGACCACACGACGGACCCGCTCCTGGACGAAGGCATGAAGCCACTCCGGCCGGTTCGCCCGAACCGCACGATGATCAACGCAACCGACGTCCAGAACCGATTTCCCTGCGACCAACTCCCCTATGATGCGGAACCGTAGAGTATCTATCATACGCCCCACTCTCCGTTAGCTCAAACCGAAGCACCTAGCATATCATGCTCTCTCAGAGATCGGAAGAG
>JABBNV010000290.1 GCA_019352125.1 Acidobacteriota bacterium
ACTGGCCGAACTGAATCCGCCCTTCGGTTCCGGGGTTTTAAGTATCCGCGATGCCAAGCTGTATCGGGGCAGTGCAGAGCACAGGATTTTGGCGGGAGCTATCCACTACTTTCGGGTGCACCCGGACCTGTGGGCGGACCGGCTGGCGCGGCTGGCGGCCATGGGCGCCAATACGGTGGACACCTACATTGCGTGGAATTTTCACCAGCCCAAGCCGGATGTGGCTCCGGACTTTACCGGGTGGCGAGATGTAGCCCGGTTCATCACCCTGGCCGGGCAGGCTGGTTTGGACGTTATTGTTCGTCCCGGACCTTACATCTGTGCTGAGTGGGACAACGGCGGGTTTCCCTCATGGGCTATTAAGGATCCAGCCATCGCCTTGCGCAGTTCGGATCCAAGGTTTACTGCACCTGTTGAGACGTGGTTTGACACTTTGTTGGCGCAGTTAGTGCCGCTACAAGCGGCTCACGGTGGGCCGATCGTGGCCATGCAAGTGGAAAACGAATATGGCAGCTATGGGGATGACCAGGAGTATTTGGCGTGGAATCGACGCGCCCTTGAAGAGCGCGGAGTCACCGAGATTCTCTTTACGGCGGACGGCGGCACTAACTATTACTTGGATGGCGGCGCCATGCCGGGGACGTGGGCCACGGCCACCTTAGGTAGTCGCGGGGATGAGGCCATAGAAATCTGGCGTGAGCGCAGGCCCCACGAGCCGTTCCTGAATGTGGAATTTTGGAACGGTTGGTTTGATCACTGGAGCGAGCACCATCACACTCGGCCGGCCAGCGAGGTGGCAGCCGAGGCAAAGAAAATGCTGGATCTTGACGGCTCCATCTGCCTCTACATGGCACATGGCGGAACAAACTTTGGCCTCTGGTCTGGCAGCAATCATGACAAGGTACTCCAGCCAACCGTTACCAGCTACGATTCCGATGCACCTATCGCGGAGGATGGTTCACTCACCGAGAAGTTCTTTGCCATGCGTGAGCTGTTCCTTGCCACGTCCCGCGCTGAACTTGGCGAGCTCCCGGTGCACCTCGCTGCACCGGTGAGGGTGTTGCCGGCTGCGCAGCTCACGGTAGCCACTGGGACGGACTTGCTGGCTTTTGCCCGCAGCCATCCCGCGCGCGGTAGTGTTCGTCCACGAACCTTTGACGAGCTGGATCAGGATCAGGGCATGGTGTTCTACACCGCCAACCCGTTCCTGGGTCATGGCGAACAGACTGTGCGAATCCTTGGCTTGGCTGATCGAGCCTACCTGTGGCTGGATGGCGTATTTATTGGAGCGCTCGATGACTCCACAGCAGAGGCGGGCCTTGCGGTCACCGGTGCTGGCGCAAATGCACGGTTGGATATCCTGGTCGAAAACCTGGGACGCATCAATTACGGGCCGCTGTTTGGCCAGGGCAAGGGGATTCTCACTGGCGTCCTGATAGGCCAGCGATACATTTTTCACTGGGAGCAACGGTGCATCCCGCTGACCGATCTGGACGAGGAAGCCCTTGCTCGCCATGCGCAGACGGGTCCCGCTGCTGGTAGTTGCGCTGGCTTTGCCGCGGCAGAGTTGGACGTCGCTGAACCTGCGGATACCTACGTTGCGCTGCCGGGTTTTGGCAAGGGGTTTCTGTGGGTTAACGGCTTCCTGGTGGGACGCTACTGGGAGATTGGTCCTCAGGTGACGCTGTATGTTCCCGCACCCCTCTTGCGGGCAGGAAAAAACACCTTCACTGTCTTGGAACTTGAGCATCTGGGCCAGCAGATGGACATCCGCACGCAGCCGGACCTCGGCTCCGCTCAGACGCCGGAGGCCTAGGGAGGCTCTAACGGTGTCGCTTTACACCCTAAAATAAGCATGCATATGATCTATAGGCGCGCTGATTATGCTCGGGCCTGTGTGCGAACGGCTACCGTTAACCGTGAGGACAAGACGAATGGCAGTACCAGAGGGATCCGCAAATAACCCCATGATCACTTTCGAATCCGTGACCAAGCGGTTTCAGAGCGGTGCTGGTGCTACGGCGGCGGTTGACGGCTTGAGCATGGAGATAGCCAAGGGCGCCATTACCGTGTTCGTTGGCCCCTCGGGTTGCGGGAAAACCACATCTCTTCGGATGATCAATCGCATGGTGGAGCCCACCAGCGGACGCATTACTGTTGACGGCAAGAATGTTGCGGATGTCCCTGCTCCTGCGCTGCGGCGCTCCATGGGTTATGTGATGCAATCCGCCGGATTGCTCCCGCACCGTACAGTGCTGGACAACGTGGCTACGGTCTTGCGGCTCAATAAGGTTCCTCGGGGGAAGGCTCGCGCCCGCGCTGCCGAGCTGTTGGACGTCGTCGGGCTTTCCCAAAGCCAGGGCAAGCGCTACCCCAACCAACTTTCCGGCGGCCAACAACAGCGTGTTGGCGTGGCGCGCGCGCTGGCTGCTGACCCGCCCGTCCTGCTCATGGATGAGCCGTTCTCTGCCGTCGACCCAGTGGTGCGTGCGGAGTTGCAGGACGAATTGTTGCGCCTGCAACGGGACTTGGCGAAAACCATCGTCTTTGTGACGCACGATATCGACGAGGCGACGGTTCTGGGGGACAAGGTGGCCGTCTTCGCGACGGGCGGGCGGTTGGCGCAGTACTCCGCTCCGGAAGAATTGCTCCGTGCGCCGGTGGACGATTTTGTGGCTTCCTTCGTGGGTCGGGACCGCGGGTTCAGGCATCTGTCCTTTAGCGGTGCGGCTCAGGTGGAGATTCACCCCGTGGCTACCGTTGGGCGAGACGAAACGGCGGCTGTCAATGGTTGGACGCTGGTGGTGGATGAGCAGCAACGGCCCTTGGGCTGGGTTCCGCGAGCGGGGGCCGAATTGGTGCCCGGCGGCTCATTGTTCCACCCCGGAGATTCATTGCGACGTGCTCTTGACGCTGCGCTCTCCTCGCCGGCTGGCGTGGGCGTGAGCGTGGACGACGAAGGCAAGGTTGCCGGGGTAGTGAAGGCGCCCGAGGTGTTGGCGGCGATTGAGGCGGATCGAATCTCTCGGGTGGGCGAGCACTAATGCAGTGGCTCGGCGCCAATTTCCCCGCAGTGCTGGAATTGGTCAGGCTGCACCTTTATCAGGCAGTTTTGCCGTTGGTGTTCTGCGTGATTATTTCCGTGCCACTGGCCCAACTCGCCAGGCAAAATAACGTGCTGCGCAGCATCATTCTGGCCCTGAGTTCTGTGCTCTTCACCATCCCCTCGCTGGCTTTGTTCGTGTTTATGCCAGTGCTCTTGGGCACCCGAATTTTGG
>JABBNV010000291.1 GCA_019352125.1 Acidobacteriota bacterium
GCCACGGCTGCACCGAGGGCGGCGGCCACGGCACTGCTGCGGCGCCATGGCTGGCGACGGCGGGCCTGGCGCGGTGTGAGTGACTCGGCTGTTGGGCCAGAGGAGTCGGGTTGCGAGTTGCGAGTGGCGCTCACCCTGATGTCTCCAGCTCGCGGTCGACGGCGCCCGTTGGCTCGGCAGGTTCGCCGGGCTCAGGCAGCTCGGAAGCATCGACGTCGTCGGCAGGCATGGCGGGTCTGCGCCAGATCCCCATCAGCGCCCACGCGGTCAAGGCTGCCCCTGCACTAGCAAAGGCGATGATCCGAACGGATGGTTCTGCCAACCAGATGAAGAGCCAGCCACCGTAGGGCACTACGGCCCGCTGCTTCCATACAGTGGCATCCCCCAGCGATACTACCCACGGGTCCTTGCTAGGGTTGTTATCCCCCTTGGTGGTGAAGAAGAGTTTGTTCGGATCCCAGTTGTCAAACTTCTTGGCATCGGCCGCCGTGTACACAAACGTCACGCGGTGAATAATGCGGTGCCCACTGCCGTCCGGTGCGGTAAAGACGATGACGTCCCCCGCTTTAACGGCCGTTCGGGGCTCCGGTGTCACTAGGGCAATGGAGCCTTGCGGCATACCCGGTGCCATCGAGTTGGAAAGCACCGGAACAAAGCGGGCAATGCCCTGCCAAGAGAAAACAAAGACGACGACGGCCGCAAGAATAATTAGCGTCAATACCGTGGAGCCTACCCAGCGGCCTATCCTGCGGATCATGGCCGCCCAGCTCTCCACTTAATGAGGGCGAATCCCCCGGCTGCGGCCAGGAGAACCACCGCGCTGCCCAGTACAAAGGCGGCCATGTTAGTTCCCACGGTGTTGGACCATTGCGGGGCCAGTGGAGCCTCCACCGGCGGCCGTTTTCTGGTGCTGGCCAGGGGCCCAGCGGCAACGGAGAAAGCCACGTTGAGAGCACCGCTGACGTTCTGCAGCTCGTTGCCTACAGAGCTGGGAACGCTGATCCGGACGCGCACGCCCACAGTGGCTCCAGCAGGAATGGGTACCGACGCCGTCATCCTGGACACGTTGACGGCGGGGCCGGAGCCCAAGGGAACAAACGAAGTAGCGCAGCTGAAGGATATCGGGCCCGCCCCCGTGCTGGCTATTGGCGCAGTCGGGCAAAAGTCAATGCTGAATTGGAGGCCGTTGGTTGGGTTCAGCAACAGCGCATTGGCCCCGTCCGGGCTGAGGACAACGGCAAGCGGATAGGCCGCGGTGCCAGTGTTGGCCACGGTAGCAGCCCATTCTGTCCAGTCTCCCGGAGCCAGGTTCGTCAGGCTCGTTTTGGATCCGGGCAACTCCGTGACTCGCAGGACGGTTTGGTCATTGGGGATGGCCTGTGCCGCTGTAGCGCCCATGTCCATCAGAAAGAAAGTAGTCAGGAGAATAGCCGCTGCAGCGCCCCTCGGAGCAATAAGTTGTTGCCCCAACTGTTGTGGCTTCACAGCGGCCCTCCTGACTTAATAGTGTGGTGAATCGAGTTGGTGCTCCGCTGGGCGCCCTGCGAATCAGAGAGCCCAGCGGAGAGCTTGCAGACCTACTTCTGGATACCTGCGCGCTGGATGGCGGCGGCAGTGAAGGCAAGGTCAGCCGATGCGTTGGAGTAGGAGTTATTGTCCACAGCGTCCGGCAAGGTCAGGCTCAGCAGCAGGTTGAGGGTCACATCCGAGGCGGTGTTGAAGGTTCCATCCGAAGTCGGAATCAAACCGGCAGCTGTCGGCGTGATGTGAATCGGAGTACCGGTACTAAAACTCGACAGGGCACCCGTGCCCACGGACGCGGTGGTGGCAGTGTTCGGAGTAGTACCGCTATCGCACGTGTAAGACCCAGCAGGTGCCGATGAACTGATCCACGTGCCGCCAATGCAGTTCAGCAACGTGTAGGTGAGTCCGTCAGTACCAGTCACCAATGAGTTGGAGGCAGGCGGAACTGCAGCGGTACTGCTCTTGTCCACGCCCTTGACCTCACCAGCAACCGAATAGCTGAGGTCAACCTGCTTGACCAATGCACCCTTGTTCCCAGTGGACGAAGCGAAGGCTGGCAGAGTAACCACGAGGGGGCGCTGGATGGTATCCGTTGGCGCAATATTGCTCACGGAGACCGTTTGGTTCATCAGGATCTTCACCTGGCCGGAGTCAGCGTGCAAAGTGCCTGACCCCGAGTCAGTGAAGAGCGCGAAGGCGCCTGTCCCGGCCACCGCTGCAACAGCAGCAACGACCCCAATCGAAGCAACAATCTTTTTAGTGTTCGCCGGACGGCGGGTGGTGGTTGTGGAAGCCATTGTGGTGTTCCTTTTCTGTATTGGCCCGAGGTATCGGGCGTTTATCCCGCCGTTGAGGGGGAATTCTTGGGGTTGGTCAGCAGCCAGTAGCGTTAGCCGCAGCTGGTTGAGTGGAGGGAGCGGATGCAGACGAGTAGGTACCCCGCCAGCGGTAGAGGTCAGGCTGTACCTGCCATTGGTAGGTGCGGCCCTCCCCCACACGGGTATCGGTGAAGGAAGTTGTTGCGGTGTAGGCCACCGTGACCCAGGGGCCCGTTGTCATACCGGTGACCACGCGTCGCTGAACCACGTAGTGGGCAGTGCTGGCCGGGGCTGTCCACGTCACTGTGGTGGCGGGACGCTTGGCAGTGCATGTACCAGTGGGCGCAGTAACAGAGGTGGTTTGCCCCCAGCTGCCCAACGTTGCCACCTGACTGGTGGAAGGGCTGTCATGGAATCCCCAAACCACCAGCGGCGCTGGGTCCACAAAGATGTTGATGGTCCCGGATGCAACGAGCGGGCCGCCAGAAAGAGCAGACTGATCCGTGACCGTGTAGGGGATGGTGATCACGCCGCTCCAACCCGCAAAACCCGGGGTGTAGGTGCAGACATTGGCCGTATCGCAGGTGAACGTCCCGTTCATCAACGCGGGCGGTGAGTAGCTGGCAATTTTCAGCACATCCGCGGTGCCAAGTTCCGCGTCAACATCGCTGTCATTGGCCAGTGGCGAAATGGCGACGGCGGCGCCACCGGCGTAGGCCGTGGCACGGTCTTCCCTGGCTACGGGTGCGTGGTCCGTGGCCACCACGTGCACCGTCACGTGGACGGTCCAGGAACCCCACGCCTGCTGAATGGAGTAGTCAAAGCCGTCGTCGCCCACAAAGTAATCAACGGATTGGTAGGTGCAGTTGCCCCGGGTGGACGTGGAGGACGCGTCGCACGTTACGCTGCCATAGACCGGGCTGGCCGGCGTGGCG
>JABBNV010000292.1 GCA_019352125.1 Acidobacteriota bacterium
CTGGACGAACGGCAGTGGTGTGTCGGTTCGGGTGGGCTTGGCCCCTGCGCGCGGGTGGAGTTTGCGGGCATGAGGTGGGTTTAGTCGTGGGCCGGTTCTCCGGTGACCAGGTGGTCGGCGTGGTTGATGGTTTCGCGGATGAGCCGGACTAGGTGCCCGTCACGGAGGGAATAGATGACGTGCCGGCCGTCCTTGCGGGTGTCCACGAGCCCGGTGAGCCGGAGTTTGGCCAGATGCTGGCTGACCACGGTCCTGGGCGCACCTGATGCGTCCGTGAGTTCGGTGACGGTTTTCGGGCCGCCAGTGAGTTGCCAGAGCAGGTGCAGTCGGGTAGGTTCGGCGAGCATCCGCAGCGTCCCGGCAGCCGTTTCGAGCAACTTGGAGTCCGGGACCACCGGGTGGGCAACGGACGGCTCCTCAGGGATGGTGCTGAACGCACTGTCAGGTTGGCTGGTCAACGGTCTGCTCCTCATTAGCGGGTTCCGCGACGGTGTGCCGTGGCCAGAACAGGAAGGCCCCTGCACTGCCCACCATTGCAATAATCATCAGGGCAAGGGCAGCCCAACCCAGCCCGGCCACGGCCCCGATCCAGCCAGCCAGGGGGTAGGTCAGGATGTAGCAGGCGTGGGAAAGAGAGAACTGCGCGGTGAAGACGTAGGGCCGGGTTTCCTCGGTGGAGGCATCACGCAGCAGCCGGGAGGAAGGGGTGAGGATCGTGGAGTTCGCGGCACCGAGCAGGAACCACAGCCCCAACAGCCACCACCACCCCGTACCACCGGCTCCCAGGAAGGTCAGGAGTGCGGCGCCAGCCAGCACCGCCGGGATCAGGGCGGCGCCGGTGAGCATGACCGCCCGGTCCCCGAAACGGTCCAGGACCCGGGGCGCAGACAAGGCAACGATCATTGAACCTACGCCGAAGCAGGCTAGGGCCAGGGCCAGGTCGGTGTCAGGACGATGCAGGACATCCCGAACGTAGACCACGGTGTTGACGAGAACCAAGGCGGTCGGGGCTGCAACCACGAGGTTCAGTGCCAGCAGGGAACGCAGGCGCCGGTTCCGCCAGAAAATCCGTGCGCCCAGGGTCGTCCGGTGCCACAACGACGTCTGCGGCCCAGCCGGGGCAGAAAGACGGGGCAGAACCGTAATGGTGACCATGAAGGCCGAGAACAGGAACCCGGCAACAGTGCCGATGAACAGGTTGTTGTAGCTGATCAGCGTCAGCAGCAAAGCCGCGAGGGCCGGGCTGACCAGGGATTCCATGTCATATGCCAGCCTGGAGAGGGACAACGCGCGCGTGTAGTCCCGCTCGTCCTTCAAGATGGTGGGGATCAGCGACTGGAAGGCCGGGGTGAACGTCGCAGAGGCGGACTGCAGCAGGAAGATCACGACGTAGATCTGCCAGGTCTCGGTGATGAACGGCAGGCACAGTGCCATGGCCGCCCGGATCAGGTCAGCCCCGATCAGCACCGGCTTTTTCGGCAGCCGCGCCACCAAGGCAGTGATCACCGGGGCGAGCCCAACATAGGCCAGCATCTTGATCGTCAGGGCCGTGCCCAGGACTGCCCCGGCGTTCCGGCCCGCCAGGTCATAGGCCAGCAGCCCCAGGGCCACCGTGAGCAGGCCAGTGCCGACCAGGGCCACGATCTGGGCCGCGAACAGCCTCCGGTACGTCACATTCCGCAGAACCGCTAACATCAGGCCATCTCCCTTAAGTGCATATGTGCGCGTCTATGCACTTACTATAGTGGACTTTTGTCCTTACGATGTTTCACCTTCTGCCGCACTCGAATGCAGCGGCGCTCCAGGGGTGTATGGGTTCCTCCCGTACGGCCTGGCTTGTCGTTATCGATAACGAAGGATTTCAAGAACAGGTTGATTTGAGAATCGTGGTGTTCGCAGCGAGCTGTTGCAAACGGGCATCTTTCTGCAGAAAACCGCCGCTGGGACGAAAACCCGAACTCAGGGCCGGTCGTTCTCACAAATAGTTCTCAAAACGGTACAGTCGAACCAACGCACCGAACTGAGTTTTGAGAAGAGAACACCCCATGACCGCACACCGAATCGGCTACGCCCGAGTCTCCACCCGGGACCAAAACCTGGGCTTGCAGATCGACGCCCTAAAGAAGGCCGGATGCGACAAAATCTACGAAGACACGATCAGCGGCACCAAGTCTCACCGCCCCGGACTCGACCAGGCGCTGGACACCTTGCGCGACGGTGACACCCTGGTGGTGTGGAAGCTAGACCGCCTGGGCCGGAGCGTGAATGACCTCCTGGACTTCGCCGGCGGCCTAAACAACCGCGGCGTAGGCTTCGTCAGCCTCACGGACTCGATCGATACCACCACGGCTTCCGGGCGCTTTTTCTTCAACGTGATGGCATCCCTGGCCCAGATGGAACGGGAGCTCATGGTCGAACGCACCCAAGCCGGGCTGCTGGCCGCGCGCGAACAGGGACGGGTCGGCGGCCGCAAACGCATCATGACGGAAGCCAAGATCCGCTCAGCCCGCAAACTACTCAACCAGGGAACACCGCCCCGGGAAGTGGCCACGAGCCTCGGCGTCTCCGTCCCGACGCTCTACCGGTGGGTCCCGGCAGCAGGCGCGACGGGGCCTTCGACGCAATAGTCGCTGCTGTTTGGTACAGGCGACTTCTGAAAAGTGACGGTTGGTGCAGAGGACTATTGAGCGGAATGCAATTCCGTGCAGGGGACTTGTGACATCTCCATGTCCATACTCGTCTGCACTACCCCGGAATTCCGCGGGAGCGAGTGCAGACGACTTCTGAAAACGACAACGGCCAAATAGCGGACGAAGAGGCCAACCTATAACCGAGTCGGACAACCCAATTCGGGTGGACGAATTATCGAATACCGTAGTTTTTGGAGAGAAAGCCCCATCTTTGCGGACGTGTCGGTATTGTCGCCGTGCGCCGTCTAGGCCCCGATGACATGGGTGAGAAAGCCCGTCGCGATGATAGCCACGGGGAAAGCAACGGTCATGGCTGTTTCCAATCGGCCGGCGCGGTGGTGTTGGGAGGCGGGAATGGTGACCAGCGCGACTGTCAGGACAAGCCAGAGGAAAGCAGCTACTGGCGATATGGCGCCCAGTAGTGCGGACGGGATAATGCCAAGAACCGAGACGTGGTAGCTGATGGCTGAAAGGACGAACCGGACAGTCACGACCGCCACGGCGCAGCCGATAGCGGTCCACAGATGCTCCCAGCTGCTCAGCGCTGAACTGGAGACGGTGACTAACACCGCGGC
>JABBNV010000293.1 GCA_019352125.1 Acidobacteriota bacterium
TGTCGGGCCTGACTGCTTCGCAGGTCAGGCTTCATTTCCTGATTTACCGCGCCTACGAGGGATCATTTGCGGCAATTCAGACTCCACGGTTCAACGGCGGAGACACGAGCCTTCGACAACTCGCAGTGCGCGCCTCAAAGTCATCGTTTGCGGATGCAATGCAACTCGAGTCGGTCGCAGCATCGTCTTGGGCCCCCGCGGTGCACGGCCTCGAGAGGGCGGGGCTAGTTACTCAAATAGCTCCAGTCGTGGAGGGCAGCGACACAATCGCAGCGATACCGAGCTTGCTTGGCGCAATCATTTATCACCGAGCGCTTAGCTACACACCCATTGGCATAGACGCGATTCGATCGGATCGCGCGCAGCTCAAGCGTATCGACGGGCATTCTTACGCGCCATTCCCCGACAGTGTGGTGGGTCTGGCAGGCGCAGTGATTGGCGCCGTGTGAGCAAACAAGTGGGCGTCTCAAGGTCCCAGTGAGGGGTGGTTCGACTGACATCCTGGTGTCCGGTGAAGGACCGGCTTACGGTACGCCAGCAGTGCGGATCGTGATTCGCTATTTGACTCTGCCCCTAAGGGCAAGGTTTATCGTGAAGTCAGGAGGCAAGAATGCGTATTGGCGAGTTGGCCGAACGGGCACGGGTATCGATCAAAGCCGTGCGCTATTACGAGCAGCTGGGCTTGGTGCAGCCGGGCCGTTTATCCAACGGGTACCGCAACTATTCTGACCACGACTTACGGGTGGTCAGTGAAATACGAGCGCTAGCCGGGCTGGGGATCAATTCTGCTCGGGCGGCCCCATTTATCGAATGCCTGGAAACCGGCCACCAGCACAGTGACGAATGTCCGGCATCGCTAGCCGACTACCGGTATAGCATTGCAGAGTTGGACCGGACCATCGCATCCCTTACCTCCCGGCGCGAGCACCTGGCCGATAGGCTGCAACAGGGCGCCTCCCGCACGTTTAGAACGGAGATCACCACCGTGATCGATTACTCCAAGGTCCTGCCCGACAATCTTCCCGTCCCCGTCGATGACGGTGCCGCTGACCATCTGGTGGGGCTCGCCCTGCCGAATCTGACCTTTTCGGCCACCGACAAACGGACAGTGAACCTCTCCGGGCTCGGTGCCGGTAGATCGGTGGTGTACCTGTATCCCTTGACCGGTGTTCCAGGGATAGATTTGCCCGAGGGCTGGGACGCCATTCCCGGCGCCCGCGGATGCTCCACGGAGGCCTGCGATTTCAGGGATCACTTCGCGCTGCTGAGGGACGTCGGCGTTGAGAATGTCTTCGGCATGTCCAGCCAGGACACGGACTACCAAGGCGAGGTCGTCGACCGGTTGAGTCTGCCGTTCCCGATGCTATCCGACCCCACCTTTGCCCTGGCCAATGCAATGACCCTGCCGACTTTCGCCGCACCAGGTCATGACCGGCTCTACACGCGCCTGACGCTGATCGTGAAGGACGGTGTCGTCGAACACGTGTTTTATCCAATCTTCCCCCCGAACACCCACGCCCAACAGGTCCTGGATTGGCTGCAATAGCTTGTCTTTGAAATCGTCGGGATTGATAGCCAGCGAATGCTCTGGGCCTTTTTTAGTCTCGTCAATAAGTGAGTCCACCACTGTGGACTCACCCGCACCAGGCGGTCCCGCCAGGACAATCGCCTGGCGCTCGTGGCGGACTTCAGCGTGTGAGGCTACAAATCCAGCCAGCAGTTCATTGTGCATGACACTACGTGCTTGGCGTGGTTCTTGGCGCTTGACGTTAAACCACACTGGATTTTGGGTGGTCGCGTGAGCGGATTGCGAGCTCAGCGGTCCGTCACCTGCAAAGAGACGTTCCAGATGGGTGCGATGAGTTGCGGCCCGGTCTTCGGCAGTCACGTTTTATAGCGTAGTAGGGGCATCCAGAACGTCGTCGCAGGCCTCGGCGTCGATGAGGCCTTTACCGAAGGCCTCCCCCACCTCTTCGAATGTTCCGGGCGGGTCCGGGGGAAGAATGGCTTTCCATTCCGTCGCCAACTGCTCGGTGGGGTCCAACTTCTTGACGTAAGGCCACACCGAGAGCTGGCGGATCATCTCGGGCCGGTCGATGTCGCCGGCGGCGTAGCGCTCTGCAATTTCATAAGGGATGGCCCCGCTGAACCCTTCCGGGATCACCATCACGCCCTTGGCCTCTGCCTTTCCTAGCGCTTGGCTGATAGCGGCCTGGGTGACGTTAAGGGCGCGTGCGATGTCTCTCTGTCGCCGGCCCTCACGTACAGCATCTGAAGGGCTCGGAAGTAATCGAGGCGGCCTAGATCGGCGCGAGCTAGCGCCGAGCGGGCTTGCCCAGGCGCAAGTCTGCTTCCAAGACTCACGCGGAAGCATCAACGGAGCTAGGCGCTTATCGGAGCTCGAAGACAGCATTTTCACTTGACCACACTTACCCAGGGTCGCAACAAACACGCAACTTACGCGCCAAACGGCCCGGTACTCGGTGGTTGGGGACCATTTCACAGATAAGTAGCACTAAGGTCTCCAACCCCGTTTTCCGTGAGCCGGGGCACTGGCAACGCATACCATTTACCCATGACGAGCAGACCCCAGCACCCGGCCGCGCGTGAACCCGGCCGGGTCCATTGGATGGAGCTGTTCTTCGATCTGGTGTTCGTCGCCTTCGTGGGTCAGCTGGCCCATGGCATACATGGTGATCCCGGCTGGGCCGAGTTTGGCACTTTCATAATGTTGTTCTTTCCCGCATGGTGGGCATGGGCAAATATCGTCTCCGTGGTGAACTTGCTGCCGGGCTTGTCATCTCGCTCTTTGGGCGTTGCCATGCTGGCAGCCATGGCGGCTGCAGGAGTCATGGCAGCGGCAGCCCCGGAAGCCTTTGGTGAACGGGCCTGGGCCTTTTCACTGGCCAATGCGGCCATGCGCGGACTCCTGTTGGTGCTATGGCTTTACCAGCAAAGGGAACTCCGCAGCGGCTCGCCCGTGCGTATCTGGATCTACAACGGCGGAACAGCGCTGCTCTGGTTCATTGCTGCCTTCCTTCCCCTGCAGGTGGCCGTCATCCTGTGGGCAGTGTCGATCACTGTGGAGGGGGCCATGGTGGCTGCCAGCAACCGGATTGGGGCGCAACGGAGTCTGTCCGGAATCAACGTTGAGCACGCCTCGGAACGCCTGGGACTGTTTGTCATCATTGTCCTGGGCGAATCGGTTTTCAGCATCGTCACCGAGGTGTCAGCCAGCTGGGGTCCCAACGCCGCCATGGC
>JABBNV010000294.1:0-1000 GCA_019352125.1 Acidobacteriota bacterium
CGTCGCTATGCCGCGGGGCCAGCCGGGTCAGGGACGTTGTTTGACTTGTTGGATGAGCGGCACATCCGCGTGTTGCCCAATACGGCTGGATGCTTTACCGCACGTGATGCTGTGATGACGGCTGAGTTGGCGCGGGAGGCGCTGGAGACTGACTGGGTCAAGTTGGAGGTGGTTGCGGATGAGCTCACCTTGCTGCCCGATGCGTTGGAATTGTTGGAGGCTACGGAACAGCTAGTGGCGAAGGGCTTCAAAGTGTTCGCCTATACCAATGATGATCCGGTGCTGGCTTTGCGGCTGGAAAATCTGGGAGCTGCTGCGGTGATGCCGCTGGGGGCGCCGATTGGTACGGGCCTGGGGATTCTCAATCCGCACAACATTGAACTGATTGTGGCCCGGGCCAGTATTCCGGTGGTGTTGGACGCGGGGATTGGCACGGCGTCTGACGCGGCGCTGGCTATGGAGTTGGGGTGTGACGCCGTGTTGCTGGCCACTGCCGTCACACGTGCGCAAGATCCCGTGACTATGGCAACGGCTTTCAAGCACGCGGTTGTTGCTGGCAGGCTGGCCGCACAGGCAGGCAGAATCCCGAAGAGGGAGCATGCATTAGCATCCTCGACCATGGACGGCCGCCCGGATCTGTAATCCGTGCGGGTATTTACCTCGTCAGGTTACAGCCAGCTAGCGCTTGAGGATCTCCGTGAGTGCGGCGGTATGGCGCTGTACGCGTCGAGCGCCGAGCACGGTGCTCACCGCTACCGCGGCACCGGCCGCTACCACCAGGGGAAGGACCCAAGGGATCCAGGTGAGCCCCGGTTGGTAGCTCAGGCCGAAGAGCACAGTAATGATCCAGCACAGCATGGCAGCCGTCACAGCGACGCCAGCAGGCAAGAACGAGCCGTAGATGTTGTGCCGTTTGTCCACGCCCCACACAATGGCGCCGATGGCCAGTGCCATGAGCGTAATGAGGATCAGATCCAGCATGCCGCTGTGACTACTTAGA
>JABBNV010000294.1:1010-1558 GCA_019352125.1 Acidobacteriota bacterium
CTTAGAGTGCGCCAAAGCCCACGCGGCGGGGCTCATCGGCTCCCATTTCCACGTAGCCCACGGCGTTGCCTGGAACAATTACCACGCGGCCCTTGTCATCAGTCAAACGCAGTTCCGAACCGGAGCTGATGGCTTCGGATACGGCCTTGGCTACGTCCTCAGCTGTCTGGGATGAGTCCACGACAATTTCGCGGCCGATATTTTGAATCCCGATCTTGATTTCCACGCTGAGAAGCTCCTATTGTTGCTGTTTTTATATCCGTAATCCTGCTTCGAAGACTAGCCTACGATTCCTTGGGGAATCGGCTAATTCCGCGCCAAGCTAAACGATAGATCAGCTCGCTGGCCACTTCCAGATCCAGATTGCCATTGGTTTCGAGCCAATAGCGCGCGCTGACCTGAGCCATTCCGGCCAGAGCTCTGCCCAAGAGGGCTGCTTCGATGGGCGGTAGTTTCGTATCCTCCGCGATGACTTCACCAATCGCATCAGCGTAGGTGGAGTTGAAGGCTTCCAAACGGGCGGCGACCTCCGGGTCGTTGACCAGATC
>JABBNV010000294.1:1568-3260 GCA_019352125.1 Acidobacteriota bacterium
GTGCGCCTGACCGTCGTCGTTCACAAATTCAAAGTAGCTGTGCATGCTGGCCTGCACGCGAAGTTTATTGTCCGTGGTGGAGTTAAGGGCTCCCAGGAGCAGCCCTGTCAGTGTCTCCAAGTGGAAGTCCAGCAGGGCTAGGTACAGCTCTCGCTTGGACGGGAAGTGCTGGTAGAGCACTGGTTTGCTGACACGGGCGGTCTCCGCAATGTCATCCATGGACGTTCCGTGGTATCCATTGGAGACAAAAACCTCCAAGGCGGCCTCAAGTAGCTGGGCCCGGCGAGCGTCACGGGGCAGCCTGGGCGGCCGAGATTTGCTACTGACTCCGCGGGAGCTGCTCGAATCCTGCGTCATGAACTACCTTCCGTTGGCCCCGATTAGGCGTGTTAACACTCTACCGGGCAGTAATATGACGCGGTGCCAACGGAGGCATAGATTTGACCCATGACACCCACCGTTCGACCAGCTGCGTCCGAGACTCGTCCGGGAGCCCTGCCACCACTAGTGGATCCCGGCGAACCGTTGGATCGTGCCGAGGTGGAGCGTTATTCGCGGCACGTGATCATCCCTGAGGTAGGGGAGATGGGGCAGCGACGGCTTAAAAATGCCAAGGTGCTGGTGATTGGAGCGGGGGGACTGGGCTCGCCGGCATTGCTGTATTTGGCAGCCGCGGGGGTGGGCACTATTGGCATTGTTGATGATGATGTGGTGGATCTGAGCAATTTGCAACGGCAGGTGATTCACACGGTGGGGGATGTTGGCCGACGCAAGCTGGACTCGGCGAAGGAATCAATTGAAGCGCTCAACCCGCTGATCAATGTGGTGCTTCACCCGGTGCACTTGGACAGTTCGAATGCCCTGGAGTTGTTTGCTCCCTACGATGTGGTTCTTGACGGGGCGGATAATTTTGCCACGCGGTATTTGGTGAACGACGCGGCTGCGCTGCTGGGCAAGCCGTACGTGTGGGGCTCCATCCTTCGCTTCGACGGCCAGGTGAGTGTTTTCTGGGACAAGCACGGGCCCAACTACAGGGATCTGTATCCCGAACCGCCAGCAGCCGGGATGGTGCCGTCCTGCGGTGAGGGTGGCGTTTTTGGCATGCTCTGCGCGTCGGTGGGGGCCATGATGGTCACTGAGGCCGTGAAGTTGATTACCGGTATTGGCACGTCGTTGCTGGGCCGGTTGCTGGTTTTTGATGCTCTTTCAGCCCGGTGGCGGGAGATCGGCATTGGCAAAGATCCGGCGGCCGATCCGATCACTGAGCTGGTGGACTATGAGGTTTTTTGCGGTGTGGCGCCCACGTCACGTACTGACGACGGCGAGACGATCGACGCGCTGGCATTGGCCAGGCGGCTGGCGGCTCGGGATTCCGGGCAGGACGATTTTGAACTGATCGACGTCCGGGAGCCGGGCGAGTATGCCATCGTCAGTATTCCGGGGGCAAAGCTAGTGCCGCTGGCTGGGATCTTGTCCGGAAGCGCGTTGGAAGACGTGCCACGTGAGCGCTCTATTATTCTGCACTGCAAGTCCGGCGGAAGGTCTGCGCAGGCGCTCGCGGCACTTAAGCTAGCCGGCTATGGGGATGCCGTGCACTTGGCCGGGGGGATCCTGCAATGGGTCCGGGACGTTGAACCCAACAAGCCAACCTATTAGAGCAATACTGCGGTACTGCTACCAAAATCTGCCACA
>JABBNV010000295.1:0-2252 GCA_019352125.1 Acidobacteriota bacterium
GGGGTTGGATCGCAGTTCACCAGATCGTGTCTTTTTTCGTCCTGACCTACGTGATCACTCGTCTTCCTGAGAACTCCGTGCCCAAATGGTTGCGCTCCCTGCTGGTGTGGCGGGTGTCCCCGGGCTATTACGTCATTGCCCTGTTGCTTCCCGCCACCAAAGTCGCCAACGCAACGTACGCGTCACCTTTCCTACCAGTCTGGTCGGTGGGCGCGAAGGAAATGTGGCAACAACCAGCCATGAGTGATTTCTTCGTCGTGACAGCTACCGGCGAGTCGAGATAGTGCCTTTCGGCGCCTCATCGAGGACCATCACGGGGACCTTTGCCTCTATCTGATTACCGATAGTGGACCTGTACTGAGTGGAGGATGCTTCGCACGAAGGCGAGACACCCAGCACGCCAACGGAAGGCACCTAGCTTTGACAGCCAACGCAGCCAGTCGCTCGCACATCCAAATCACCGCCGAACCCAACATCGACAGGTAGCTGACGTGGCTACAGATGGCACTGTCGTCAGTCCGGGGAACCCGGCCGTCGCATGACGTCCTTGCCCCGACGTCAAAACACCCCAACGCCAATACTCGCGTTCATTGCCAGTGTTGTGGAAGGAATCACTTTAGTCATAGCGGTTGCCCACTGGATAACTGATTCTTGGGCTATCGGGGCCCTACCGCAGAAGTGATCACAGTGGTGTTGTCCGATGCCATGTAGCCCGTGCTGTTTCGGAAGCGCGGATCCTCGGCGGTTCCACAAGCTGCCGTGAAATCTCTCGACGTACACCCGATGGGACCCAATTTCCATCCAACAGACCGAGTGTGACCAAGACCCGCGGTTGCGGTCACCCATTGAAGGAGTCACATGCTCAAGCTGCAGGACACCAAGCCCATCTGGCACGCACTGATCTGGATTGCGATCTACATTGTCGCTGTCAACCTCGGCGACAACTTCGGGCAAATGCTCGACTTTCCTGAACTTACGAGCATCGTGCTCGTTGCGCTGTCGGCAGTGCTCATCATCTACCTACGGTCGGGTGGCCGTCTCGCTTTCTACGGTGTCCGGTCCGTGCAGCCCGGCACACTGCCACCTGTGCTGTTCTACCTCCCGCTCTTCGCGATCTCCTTTCTGCAGTACGCCAAGGGATTCGCGCCCGACCTTGACCTTCAAATCATTCTTTACGCGATTCTCCTGATGGCGGCCGTCGGATTCATCGAGGAGCTCCTGTTCCGCGGCTTCTTGCTCCAGGCACTGAGGGCGCGCGGCAGCCTCACTCGTGCGATCCTTATTTCAGGAGTCACCTTCGGCTTTGGCCACATCGTGAACCTCTTGCGCGGGTACTCGCTCACTGACCAGGCCCTACAGGTGGTCGCGGCAGTGCTGATCGGCATCGCGCTGGCATACTGTGTGGCGCTCACCGGAAGCATCATGCCTGGCGTTGCCTTCCATGTCTTGTTTAACATCAGCGGCACGATTACCGCACACTCCGTGCTGTGGGATTCCGTGACGGTAGGGATCATCGCGGTCGTGATGATCCCCTACATTCTTTTCTTGCGGAATCGCCTCGCCAAGGTCGGAGCTGCGGTCACCGCGGTCCCGACTTCGGCCCAGGTGGCCTAATGTTGCACGCACGAAAAAACAACTACAGCAGAACGGGCGAACCATGGACGAAGCACTCGTGCACATTGACGGGTACAGGATGGACTTCGGGGATAACTGGGTTATCAGCGATTTGTCTTTTGATGTCCAGTGAGGTGAGACGTTCGGGTTCCTGGGCAGCAACGGTTCCGGTAAGACCACGACGGTTCGCGCGCTGTTGGCTAGCTATCAGCCAACATCCGGGATACTGCATATTATATTGACGGCAGGCCATTCAGTCCTGAGGATGGCAGTCGTCTGGGCTACCTGCCTGATGAACGGGGCCTGTACAAGAAGAACCGGTTATCGAGATCATGACGTATTTCGGCCGGCTCAAGGGGATGGACCGTCGCACCGCCAAGCCTTGTTCTCTTGACTACCTGGAACGGGTGGCTCTAGCGGACAAGGCCAAATTGCAGCTGGAGTAGCTCTTCGGTGGCCAGCAGCAGAAGATTCAGTGGGGGGTTTCTATCATGATCGGCCCGGAACTGCCCATTCTGGACGAACCCACCAAGGGCTTCGAACCCGTCAACCGACGCCCGCTCATGGATATCATCGCCGACCAGAAAAAAGGCGGAGGCCACCGTCGTCATGATCACCCACCAGATGGAAGACGTCGA
>JABBNV010000295.1:2264-3242 GCA_019352125.1 Acidobacteriota bacterium
TGTTCGATAACGGCACGGCCGAATACTCTGTGGTGCTGGCAGGGGAGGAAGATGAGGCTCGCATTCTGCGTGAGCTGCTCGACGCCGGTGTCACGGTGCGAGGCTTCACTGTCACGAAGGTCTCCCTGGAGGACATCTTCATAAGAGTTTACGGGCACCAGAACGTGGCGTAACAGCGTGAAATGGCGGGGGTTTGAGATCATGGCACAGCACAACATGGGCACTGTGATCTCTTTTAAGTTCTTCCTGACCATCACCAGGAAGCGGTTCTGGCTCGGAACCTTGGCGTTCTACGGGCTGAATATGCTGCTGGCAGGACTGATGGTTAATTCCACTCTGGAGGAGAAGGAGAACCGTGTCACGGAAACGATCCTCACGACGTTGAAGCCAACGACTCTGATTACCGGCAAGGTTGTCACCTTGTTCAAGATTGGACTGCTGCAGGCGCTTGTCTCTGCACTACCTGTCGTCATCGGCTTTGTGTTTTTTTCGTGACGCGCTGAACATTATGTCTTTGGATGTGTCTCACCGGTTTTTGATCCACTGCGAATGTCCGTGGGGTTCTTGATCATGCTCGGCGGCTTCTCCTTTTACGCCCCCACCCTGGTTGCCGTGGGGGCGGCCACGCCCACCGCGAAAGAGGCTGAGAGTTTTATTGGCGTCATGATGGCCCTAACCTTTGTGCCGTTCTATGTCGTCGGTTTGGTTGTCTCGGACCCTCATACAGTCATCGTGCAGACCCCCACCTATTTCCCATTCACGGCACCGACCACCGCTCTCATCCGCAACGGGCTGGGGATCCCTGAGTCCGTCATCGTCATTGCCATATTGTTCATCTGCGCCGCAGCTATGCTCCGGCTGGCCGTCAACATCTTCCAATACGGGTCCATCTCGTACCGCAAAAGGGTCTCGCTGAAATCCATCCTGGCCAGAAAAGTGGGGTAGTTCTCGAGACGCGTAGTTCAACGCGATGTTCTC
>JABBNV010000296.1:0-2947 GCA_019352125.1 Acidobacteriota bacterium
GTGGCCAAGAGTGACAACACCACCAAGGGCTATGCGGATCTCAAGGGCAAAACCGTGGTAGCCAAGACTGGCTCAGAAGGTGAGACGTACGCCAAGTCCATCGCTGACCAGTATGGATTCACCGTAAAATCACTGGATCAATCCGCCACCATGTATGAGTCGGTGAAGAGTGGCAACGCCGTCGCCGTCTTTGATGATTACCCCGTTTTGGCTTATGGCATCAGCCAAAACAACGGGCTCAAGACCGTGACGGACAAGGTTCCCGGCGGCTCCTACGGGTTCGCGGTGAACAAGGGCCAGAACGCTGAACTGATGACCGCGTTCAACAAGGGCTTGGCTGACTTGAAGTCCAGCGGCGAATACCAAAAGACTTTAGACAAGTACCTGAAGGCCCCGCAAGCGGCGGAAAAGTCTGATTCTTCGTTCTGGGGATTGCTCACGAGTAGCATGCCTGCCCTGCTTAAGGGTCTGCAAAACACTGTTGTAGTCACCCTGATTTCCTTCGCATTTGCCATGATTCTGGGGCTCATTTTTGGCTTCTTCAAGGTCTCGCACAGCATTTGGCTCCGCGGCATTGCCACCACCTTCGTGAACATTTTCCGTGGCACACCATTGCTGGTTCAAGCGTTCTTCTTCTACTTCGGTATTCCGCAGCTGATTGGGCATCAGGTTGATATCTGGGTAGCTGGTGTGCTGACCCTGAGCCTCAACTCTGCTGCCTACGTCACGGAGATTGTCCGCGGTGGTATTCAATCTGTGGATCCCGGGCAGCTGGAGGCAGGGCGCAGCTTGGGCCTGAGTTACATGACCTCCATGCGCCGCGTGGTGGTTCCGCAGGCGTTCAAGATCATGACACCATCACTGATCAACCAACTGGTGATTCTGCTCAAGGACTCTTCCCTGTTGCTGGCCATCGGGTTCGCGGAGCTGCTCTACCAAGGTCAGCAGATTTACTCCAACAACTTCCGCATCAGCGAAACTCTCCTGATCGTGGCAGCGATGTACTTCATCGTCATCATGCTGCTGACCAAGCTGTCCAACATTGTGGATAAGAGGTTCAACAAATGAGTACCCCCGTAGCGGCTAAGCAGGCCAAGATCTCCGTCACTGGCTTGAAGAAAACCTTCGGCTCCAATGAGGTGCTCAAGGGCATTGACATTGACGTAGCCGAGGGTGAAGTGGTGTGCGTTATTGGGCCGTCCGGTTCCGGTAAGTCCACCTTTCTGCGCTGCCTCAACAAGCTTGAGGACATCACTGCTGGTGATGTAGTGGTCGATGGCTACAAGCTGACGGACCCCAAGGTGGACCTGAACAAGGTGCGCCAGCACATTGGAATGGTGTTCCAGCACTTCAACTTGTTCCCGCACATGACGGTGCTGGAGAACATCATGTTGGCTCCGGTGGAAACGAAGCAGGCGGACAAGGCTAAAGCCAAGGAGACAGCCCTGCGCCTGTTGAAGCGCGTGGGGCTGGCGGAGAAGGCTGATGCGCGCCCGGCGTCGCTCTCTGGCGGCCAGAAGCAGCGTGTAGCCATTGCCCGCTCTCTGGCCATGAACCCTGGCATCATGCTCTTCGATGAAGCCACCAGCGCCCTTGACCCGGAAATGGTGGGCGAGGTACTTCAGGTGATCAAGGATCTGGCCAAGGAGGGCATGACCATGGTGGTGGTCACCCACGAAATGGGCTTCGCTCGCGAGGTGTCAGATCGAGTGGTCTTCATGGCCGATGGCTACATCTGTGAACAGGGCACCCCGAATCAGATCTTCGGCTCCCCGCAACAGCCACGACTGCAGGATTTCCTCGCGAAAGTGCTCTGACCGCATGGATATGCAGGCGCTGCTGGATGACATCGCTGAGGCTGTGGCGCCCAAATTGGGGGAGGGGCGCGTAGCGGATTACATCCCCGGGCTGGGCCGGGTTGACGCCGAGCAGTTCGGTATTGCTGTGGCCATGGCCGACGGCGGCGTGTACGGTTCCGGGGATTGGCGTCGCCCGTTCTCGATCCAGAGTATCTCCAAGGTGTTTTCCCTGGCGTTGGTGCTCTCGAGTGGAGGCGTGCGCATCTGGCAGCGTGTTTTTCGCGAGCCTTCCGGTACGCCGTTCAACTCTCTGGTGCAACTGGAGCACGAGAATGGCATACCGAGGAACCCGTTTATCAATGCTGGCGCGTTGGTAGTGACGGACCAACTGCAAACCATGACGGGCGATGCTGGCGGTGCCGTGCGGGATTTTCTGCGCCGCGAAAGCGAAAATCCCACTATTGGGGTCAACCAAACCGTGGCTGATTCCGAGGCAGCACACGGGCATCGGAATTCCGCCATGGCCCACATGCTGGCCAGTTATGACAATCTGGACAACCCCGTGGAGACGGTGCTGGAGCATTACTTTAGCCACTGTGCGATGGAAATGAGCTGTCAGGATCTAGCGCTTGCCGGTCGCTTCCTGTCCCGCAACGGCGTCGGGGCCTCCGGTAGGCAATTGCTGACGCCCAGCCAAAACAAGCGCATTAACGCCGTGATGCTGACCTGCGGCACTTATGACGCAGCGGGAGAGTTCGCCTACCGTGTGGGGCTGCCGGGCAAATCCGGCGTGGGAGGCGGCATCATCGCCGTGGTTCCCGGCCGCTGCACCATCTGCGTCTGGAGCCCGGCACTGAGCCTCTCTGGCAACTCCCTGGCCGGCGTCGCCGCCCTGGATGAGTTCACCACGCGTACTGGCTGGAGCGTCTTCTAAACTGCCGCGGCTACGCCGTCGTGAAGAGGGGTGAATTTACCGCTCTGCACCACTTTCCCTTCGGTTGCGTGTAGCGGAAGCAGGGTTGGCGGGTGATTCTCCACGTGCGGCCTCCCACTTCTGGCCAAAGTGGTGCAGCTAGATTCACCGGTTGCCCCAAACAACCCACTCCCGAGCCAGGTACGGCCGACTCGTTAAAGTGCGACGGCGGCCC
>JABBNV010000296.1:2957-3230 GCA_019352125.1 Acidobacteriota bacterium
GGCCCTCACCGCATGTGGTTAGGGCCGCCGTCGTTGCTTAAGGCTGGGTATTACACCCCGTAGTAGAGCTCGAACTCGTACGGGTTGGGGCGCATTGACAGCGGAGCAATTTCGTTTTCGCGCTTGTACGCGATCCAGGTGTCAATCAGATCCTGGGTGAACACGCCACCGGCCTGCAGGAACTCATTGTCAGCGGCCAGCGCGTCCAATGCTTCCTCCAGTGAACCCGGAGCCTTCTGGATGTCCTTGGCCTCTTCGGCAGGGAGCTCATAG
>JABBNV010000297.1 GCA_019352125.1 Acidobacteriota bacterium
TTGACCAGGCTCAGCAGGTCGGGCGCGGCGAGCACTTCGATTCGCCCGGCCCAGGTGGCGATACTTAATAGAGTCTGTGACTATAGAATAGTCTCCGTGACTGCGGCTGATAGTTCATCACTAACGTTGAAAGTTGGTGACTACACATATTTGGTATGGTATAGCAACGACAACCAAGCCAGATAGGGCCGGATCAGACCTATTGCTATTGCCGGTTAACCACATCTGTCAGGAAGTAGAGCGCCCAGAACACCGTAACGGTTAGGGCCGACAGAAGCGTCGCTAAACCAAGCGTACCGATGGCCAATACGGCATACCGTACTCCTGGCATACCAGCGGTCCAGACGATCACCGAGTGGTGTATGAGGCTGGCAAACACGGCCATCCCGAGCGTCGTGAGGCCAATAAAAGACAAGTACCCGAGCAGGTAGCATGTAAAGGTGCGCAGGCTCAGCATGCGACCATCAAGGTATAGCTCTGCCCCGGCTGGCCTCTTATCCAAATGGTCACCAGGGCTGCCCATGGCAACGGCTGCGAGCGCCCCGACCATGAACGGCACCCCCATCACCAGCAAGTCTCGCACAAAACGCAGGAGTCCATCATCGCCGAACAGGGCCACCTTGGGGCTGATCAGCCAATAAGCGCCCCAGCCACAAAGGGCGACAACGGCGGGCACAACGAAGTCATATCGCGCCTTCTCAGGGTGGTAGATAAGCAGATAGCGCAAGGGGGCAGTAATCCGCGCCCGCGATTGCGGGGCGCCGTGGCTGACATCGCGGAGTCCTACTTGCTGCGTTCCCATAATTCATCCCGATCCAGCAGGTTCTTCATGCCAGCCACCATGCTGGCATTCACTGTGGCGTCCGAGGGCCTCAGAGTCTGTCCGGAAACATCCCTAGGCGCGGCCTAGCCTCCTGACCATGAGACGAATGGATGCCATCAGCAGAAAAGCCCGCGCCTTGTGATTGAGGTTCTCCCAATCCTTCCCCAGGCGGCGGCAGCGGTTCAGCCAGGCGAGCGTTCTCTCGACCACCCAACGTTTGGGGAGCACAATAAACCCTTTGACTTGATCGGAGCGTTTGACGATTTCCACCGTCACCTGTGACAGCACGGCTTTGACGGACTTGCGGAACTCCGGCCCCTGGTAGCCACCGTCGGCATAAAGCTTCAGCAGGAAAGGATACCGGCCGAACCGCGTGCTCAGCAGCCACGCGCCACCGTCGCGATCCTGGATATCAGCGGCCGTGACGATGGCATGGAGCACCAAGCCCTGCGTATCGACCAGAACGTGCCGCTTCTTGCCCTTGACCTTCTTGCCCGCATCATACCCGCGCGGATCGATTTGGGCGCCCCCCTTTTCCGCACTTTTGACGCTCTGGGCGTCGATGATCGCCGCCGTTGGACTGGCCTCCCGCAAGGCCTGCTCGCGGCATTTGACGTAGAGCGCATGGTGGATGCGCTCCAGCGTTCCGTCCCAGCTCCAGCGCTCGAAGTAGTCATACATCGTGCTGCGCGCCGCCAGGTCCTTCGGGATCGCGCGCCACTGACAGCCGGTACTGAGGATGTACATCAGGCCATTCACCACCTCGCGGAGGTTGACCGATCGCTTGTTGCCGCCTGGCTTGGCCGGCGGGATCAAGGGCGCGATCTCCGCCCACTCTTCATCTGTCAGGTCGCTTTCATACCGCAGACCGCTGCGGTCGTAGCGGCTTCGGTTCTCCTTGGTCCACATCGGATACCCCCAAAACAGCGCGGGGGTGGAAAAGTAGTAGCCGATTCAACGGGTTCAAGAGGCGGCCAGTAACCGATTCTAAAGACTCAATATGTTCTCGGACAGACACTCACAGGCTCAGCGAGGCTCAAGAACTCTCTGGGGCAGAGTAGCAGATCAGTTGCCCCGTCAATAGCCTGATGGATATCTCCCCCAATCACGCTACCGTTGACGTGTCTGTAGTATAACTTCGTATCATACCCAAGTCCAGTATAATGGTTCCGAATAAGGCTCACCCAATTACGCTTTTCTTGCGCCTCCGATGGCCCTTGATTGGCGTGTATAACTATTTGTATATTTGCCAAAACTTCCTCATGTTTCACGTCAGCTTTTTTGCCAATCGACTGACGCTCCGACCGCTTTGTGAACTTCATCGATGACAATTCGGGGGTGCCGGTTGACAAGGGTATGTTCAGCCCGCGGCTTACGTCCATATGCAGCTCTAATCGAGGAACGTACTTGAACTCTTTTGTAATGACCTTCCCGCGCTTGCTGCGTTTAACATTCGCGGAGAATTTCCATTCCTCGGCTTCCGCCTGACGACGCAACTGTCGGCACAGAAAGTACTCAATGCGCTTCCTCGTGAGCGGAGCAGAATAGTCCACCACGCAGCGGTATCGGCCTAGGTCGAGTTGTGACTCGTCTCTTGGCAACCTAGTCATCAAATGAACAGCGGTCACCCCGCGCTCAGACTCTAGCCCTGAGATTTCCCTGCCGGTGAAATCTACCATGTCCTCTACGGAAAACTCCCGGATCGATATATCGAGATACTTCACCAACAACGCGACGTAACGATGCCGCTCCGTAGTCTCAATGTGGACGTCAGAAAGCCGCATGATGCTATGAGTAGGCTCGCCTTCGCTGCCACCCGCCCCCTCTTCGGAGCGCATTTGCTCGGTCGCTTGCTTGGTCACAAGACGCCCAGCCAGGATGTCAAGCAACGATTGCCCCGAGATGGTAGGCGCCGCATGTTCTCTGGCGTGAGTAGTGGATCGGCTGATCAACCAATTGAGCAGCACGATCCGTTGGTTATCGTCAGGCACGGCCTCCTCCCAACTCGTAGTTATCACGGCCTCGCACTGCTCATAGGAGCGTACAGACCGCGCTGAGTCGAGGCCGTCAGTTTACAGGTCCGCCAGCACCAACGCCGTGATCCCCAACACCGCCAGACAGGCCAGGAAGAACGTCACCGAGAACGTCCCCCGGACAAGTTTACTGTCCACGGATGCCTCGGTCTCCCCCTCAAACCCATGCTCATTGAGCCTCCGGGCAAGCTCGGCATAAGTCAGGTCGGCCCGCTTTAGGGCCTGAGCCCGGGCAACCGAATCGGAATAAATGAATCGGGAGTGCGGCGAGAACGCAACGAACGAATCCGGAATCCGGCGTGACCTGGGGACTGGAGCGTCTATCCTGACCGGGTGATCGACACCGCT
>JABBNV010000298.1:0-1769 GCA_019352125.1 Acidobacteriota bacterium
GTGCGGCCGCGGACCATGTGCTGATCCGATCCGCAGATGTTGGTAGCAACGGTCTTGAGTATTACGCCATGGGGCACCTTGCGCCCTACATTTGCCGGGTTGACGCCCGGCCCATCTTTAAGTTCAAACGTTGGGTAGTCGATGTCAATGACTTGGACCTTTCCTGGCCCCTTGTACGCAACGGCTTTGTTCCCTGACATGGATTGCTTCCTTCCTCGTACTTCGGGGAGCCGGCTCTGGCTCCCCGTTATAACTGGAACGCCTCGGCGCGCGCCAACTAGATCCGTGGCAGTTGCGTCACCGACATCAGGGTGCGCGAAATTCACTGGAAAAATCCGAGGTTGCGGCCAGTCTAGGACGGAAGCTGTCAAGATGTAAGGGGCCGATGGTACTTACTTATGGTGCTCGGGAGTGGGGTATTCACTCTGCACATATTCTGGCTCTAAGCAGCAAAATGGCCGCCCCTGAACTTCAGAGACGGCCATTCCATGTTCGGCTATGCCCCGGGGAACGTCTCATACGCTTCCGGTGCCAGTTCCAGAGCGCGTGGGTCCCATGTGGGAGAGTACGTCACCTGACGACGGGGAGGTGCGTCCGGGCCGTTGGGATCCGGTGTGGTCGGTGGCACCGGCGGATCCGGCAGCCTCGCTGAGTCATCGGTGAAACTGGTGTTGTAGTCCGTGACGAAGGTGTTGGACAGAGTCATATGCCACACCTTCCATTCGCCATCGACGCGGATGAAGTCCGCGCGGTAGCGGCCCCAGAACCACATGCCGTGCAGGGGGTTTCCTTCTTCCCAGCCGAAGTGGTGAGCTTCAGCACCGGGGGAGATCCATACCGCCTTGGCAGTGTCGCCGTCCTGAGATACCTCAATGACTGGGGTAGTGAGCAGGTGTTCGGCGTATTCACCAGTTAGGTCCCGTGGTGGGGCGTCCGCACTGGTGCGGCCCCACACCCGTTGGGCCGCGTCGGCTCCAGTGAAGGTGCCGAAGGGCATCTCGACCACCAGATCGTCCCGCTCCGCGAACAGCGCCGGTATCAAATGGTCACTGTAGGCCGAGTGGTAATACGCGTAGCGGCCCATGATGTTCTGAATCTCGTGGACGGCTTCGAGCCGTTTGATCCGATCGAGTACCTCGGCCAAGGCAGACGTGTTGACGCTGGGCTGACTAGTCATCCTGAGGCTCTATCAGAACAGCGGCTCGGCATAGTCGCCGAGTCCCTGACCGAGCAGTACGCCGCCGGCAACGTGGCTCATCGAGGCGAAGTCCGCGGAGGCGTGGTTGCGCATGACGAGTGCATCGCGGGCAATTCGCTCTAAGGGGTCACCGGTGCGGAAAATGGACGCACCGGAAGCCTGAACCACCAGGTCAATGGCGGCGAAGGCCTTGGTTCCGGCGCCACTGACGCCCATATTCATGACAGCCCGATCCTCCAAGTTGCCCTCGCGGGTTGGTGCGGGCCCATAGATGGCATCCGTTAGATCGATCGCATCTTGGAGCTGAAGCCCTGCCACGTGCACAAGGTCCCAGGCCTTCCCAAAGGAAGATTGGATGAGGGGCTCGTCAGCCACGCGGCCTCGTGTTTGCATCCGGACCCGCTTCACGATGTTCTCGCGGAACAATTCCAAAGCAGCGTCAGCTGCGCCCAAGGCCACGGCGGCGTGGATGACTGGCAGGAGGCGGTTGACCGGGTACTTGAGCAGGGAGTAGCTGGAGCCTGCCACGGAGACGGATGAGTCGGAGGCGAACTTAATGAAGTCAACCGTC
>JABBNV010000298.1:1779-3191 GCA_019352125.1 Acidobacteriota bacterium
ACCGTCCTGTGTGTGGGGACGAAGACCTTATCCGCCTGAACGTCATTGCTGCCGGTACCCTTCATTCCGGGCACGTGCCACGTGTCCACGATGGTTACCTCATCAGTGGGTATCGCTACGGACATAGGCCCGGTGGGGGAGTTGGCGCTCAGGAGAACCCAACCAGCGTGCATGACGCCGGAGGCAAACCGCCACCTACCCGAAACGTTGAATCCGCCCTCAGTTGGTTCTGCCATTCCCGGCGGCATAGCTGCTGCTGCGGCCAGTGCATACGGTTTGCCGGAGAAGAAGTCCTCCTGTGCCTCTGCTCCGTAGCGGTTCAGCAACAGGCTGTGGGACATCATAAACGCGGCAATCCAACCGGATGATGCATCACCGCGGGAGAGGGTGCGAACGAGGTTGACGAAGGTGGTCAGATCAATCTCGGAGCCGTTGCGTGAGACGGGCAGCATCGCGGTAAAGATACCTGCTGATGCGAAATCGGCGATGGTTTCATCCGGCAAGTGCCTTAGCTCCTCGGCCCCGGCGGCTCGCTCTCGCAGTTTCGTTACGAGAGCTTCAGCGTTCGAGAGGAGCTGTGCAGAGCTCTGGATGGTGGCGACAGTCATTGGCGGGCCTTCCTGGAGGTCGGAGAGCATCAGTACAGATGCCGATGTGGCTGGAGTCGGCGGTATCGAAGGCTGGAGTCGCCGCTGGGGCGTCGCCAGCGTGTGCATAGCTCCGAACAACATACTGCACTGTACGGTGCAGTATGTCAATAGTCCGGTGCGTCTGCTGCCTGAGGGCGGTGGGGGTGTGGTGTACTGAACTGAGCAGTATCTGGAGGTGGATGCTGAGGATCCAGGCGCCGTCGTGCTCCGCGCTGGTTGGCTGGGTCGAACAAGCTGATAGGGAGTATCAATGCCGAAGTCGCGCAAACATGGAATCGTAACGAAGCGTGAGGCGGTCATGGCTGCCGCCGTGGACCTGCTTCTCCTCAATGGCTACGATGGCACATCTATGGATGCCGTTGCAGCTCAGGCTGGCGTCTCCAAGACCACGGTTTACGCGCACTTCGCGGACAAGCCCACACTCTTTCGCGCGGTTATGGAGCATGCGGCTTCTCTTCTGTCACCGCGCATTCGCGAAGCGGCAAGTGCTGCGGAACATCTCACTGCGGAAGAGCGGTTGGCTGTGGTGCTGGGGGAGATCGTCAAGGCCGCGACGGTGCCCGAGCTGATTGCTTTCTTCAGAGTGCTCATTGCCGAGCAGGAGCGGCGCGGGCTGCTTTCGGGCCTCCTGGACGAAACACGAGTGGACACGGGCGCTCCGAGCGTTGGGGAAATTCTGGCGCCGTTTATAGAAGCTGTTTCAGAGCGCGAAGTACGAGCGGCGGAAAAAGCGCAGAACATCGTTGCTGCCCCTTTCGATCT
>JABBNV010000299.1 GCA_019352125.1 Acidobacteriota bacterium
CAAGGTAGACGTCCTGGTAGCTACTGACGTTGCTGCCCGCGGCATCGACGTTGATGACGTGACGCACGTGATCAACTACCAGTGTGTAGAGGATGAAAAGATCTATTTACACCGTGTTGGCCGCACGGGCCGTGCCGGCAACAAGGGCACCGCAGTCACCTTCGTGGACTGGGATGACATGCCACGCTGGGCACTGATCAATAAGGCTCTGGGTCTTTCGGTTCCGGAACCCATTGAGACGTATTCCTCCTCCCCGCACCTGTATGCAGATCTCGATATTCCCGAGGGCACCAAGGGCCGTTTGCCCCGCCATGCCCGCACACATGAGGGTATCGATGCCGAGGTGCTCGAGGACTTGGGTGAGACCGGCAAGCGCAATTCCCCCACGCGCGACGGCGGCCGCAACGCTTCGCGCGGAGGCTCACGCGCAGGTGGGACTCGCGAGGGCGGCTCCCGCGAGGGAAACAGGGATGGAAACCGCGAAGCCGGTCGCTCAGCAGGCGGCGGAGCCTCACGCAACCGCAATCGCACACGTTCCACTGACGCCAATGAGAACTCCAGCACACAGCAGGCGCCCAGCAGCGGCCCAGCCCTAGACGGTCAAAACGCCAGCAGCGCTGAGGCACGGAAGCCGCGTCGCAACCGCTCCCGCACTCGCCGTCGCAATGGCGAGGTTGTCGCGGAGCCGCAAAACCCGTCGTCGGACGCATAACCGGCGCCTCTATGACAGGCATGACCTGGGACCCTGCGGGGCCCAATCTTGTGGTGCACGCGAACAACGCTGAGTTTCTGCCGTCTCTGCCTGACGGTGCGTTTACGCTGATTTATCTGGATCCGCCCTTCAACACGGGGCGGGTCCAGAGCAGGCAGCAAACCACCATGGTCCGTAGCGAAACGGGCACCCGCACGGGCTTTGCTGGGCGGAGCTACGAGACCATCAAGGGCGTGCTGCACAGCTACGACGACGCATTTGGGGACTATTGGCAGTTCTTGGAGCCTCGACTCATTGAGGCTTGGCGGCTGCTGGCGGATAACGGAACTTTGTATCTGCATCTGGATTACCGCGAGGTGCACTACGCCAAGGTGATGCTGGACGCGATCTTTGGCCGTGAGTGCTTTCTGAACGAGCTGATTTGGGCCTACGACTACGGTGCCCGGGCCAAGAGCCGCTGGCCCACGAAGCATGACAACATCCTGGTGTACGTCAAGAACCCCGCGAAATATCACTTTGACAGCGCGGAAGTCGATCGGGAGCCGTACATGGCACCGGGGCTGGTTACCCCCGAAAAGCGCGAGCGAGGCAAGCTGCCTACGGATGTCTGGTGGCACACCATCGTTTCGCCCACGGGCAAGGAAAAGACCGGGTACCCCACGCAAAAACCGGAAGGGTTGCTGCGGCGGGTTGTCGCGGCCTCATCCCGGCCCGGAGACTGGGTACTGGACTTCTTTGCCGGCTCTGGAACCCTAGGCGCAGTGGCTGCAAAGTTGGACCGCAAGTTTGTCTGTGTGGACCAGAACCCGCAGGCCATAGAGGTCATGCGGACAAGACTGTCCCAGTACGCAAAAGTATCCCCAGAAACGGTTTCCCGTACCCAAACCTAAGGAGGAGGGGAAAGTTACGGGCGGGCGACGGCGGTCCCGGTGCCTGCCGCTTCAATGCGCGCCAGATTTTCGCCTGATGTGAGGTTCTCGCCCAGGAGGTTGGGCTTGCCAGCGCCGTGATAGTCGGACGAACCGGTGATGATCAGCGAATGCTCGGCTGCGAGCGCACGCAGCCACCGGCGGCCATCCTCCGGATTATCCCTATGATCCACCTCCACACCCAGCAGTCCAGCCTCGATCATGGCCAAAAACGTCTCCTCCCCCACAGTCCGTCCGCGAGATGCGGCCTTCGAATGGGCAAAGACGGGAACTCCGCCAGCGGCGCGAATCAGCTGAACGGCCAGTACAGGGTCCGGGGCATAGTGGCCCACATAGTACGGCGAATGCGGCGTCAGGATGTGGGCAAAAGCCTCGGATCTGTCCGCGACTACCCCCGCTGCCACCAGCGCGTCGGCAATGTGGGGGCGGCCAACCGTGGCGCCCGGCCCTACATGCGCTGACACGTCATCCCAGTTCAGGGGGTAGTCCTCGCTGAGGCGTTCCACCATGGTCTGGGCCCGGGTCAGCCGGGCGTCTCTAGCCTTGGTGATCTCCTCCAACAGGCCCGGATGCGAAGGATCGTGGAGGTAGCTCAGCAGGTGAACGCTAATTCCGGCAGCGGTTTTGCAGGATACTTCCATGCCCGGGACCAGAGTGAGCCCCAGCCTCCACACGGCCTCGGTGGCGGGTGCCCAGCCTGCGGTGGAATCGTGATCTGTCAGCGCTACCACGTCAAGTCCGGCCGCTGCGGCCGCGGCCATCAGTTCGGCCGGAGTCTGGGTGCCATCGGAGACGTTGGAGTGCGTATGCAGATCAATCTTCACCTTCTAAGAGTACGTGCCACCTTGGTCTCAGCCGCCCGGCAGTGAGAGACTGATTGGGTGAATCAGTCAGCAGAGCAAACATCTTCTTCCAGCAGCGATCAACCTCTAGAGGACCGTGTGAACAATAGGTCGCAGCGACCCAATTCTTCGGCCTTTCGCGAATTTATGGCATCGAACTGGGCTCAGGGCAGTCAGGAACTCCCAGCTCGGGCCGCCGTGGCGGACTATGCGGCCGCTCGTCGGCTGGCCATCTCCAACAAGTTCCCCGGGGAGCGTTTGGTGATTCCGGCCGGTGCGTTGAAGGTTCGCTCCAATGACACGGATTACCGCTTCCGCCCGCATTCCGCATTTGCCCATCTCACGGGCCTTGGTGTGGACCACGAACCCGACGCTGTACTGATTCTTGAGCCCACCGATGAGGGCCAGGGCGACGACGGCGGTCATCACCACGCCACGCTACACTTCCGTCCGTTGGCTGGCCGGGACACTGAACAGTTCTATGCGGATGCGCGCTCCGGTGAGTTCTGGATTGGCCGCCGCCCCACCTTGGCCGAGTTTGCCGCTCAGTTGGGCATGAGCACGGCGCATGTGGACGAGTTGGAGGTCGCCATTACCAAGAACGTCGGTGACCCCACGTTCGGCGGCATCAGCATCAGGCTGATCCGCAAAGTGGACGAGAACATTGACGCTTTGGTGGACACTGCCCGCTACAAC
>JABBNV010000018.1:0-9172 GCA_019352125.1 Acidobacteriota bacterium
GGATGCGCTTAAACCTGACGAAGATTGGGCCGTGGAGATGATCCGCAACGCGGCGGAATTGATGTCCGGCGCCACGTTCCAAGCCATCCACGACCCTACCAAGAACAACTACGGCGGGTGCCCGTTGCCCGCTATTTGCCCCCTTTGCGCCGCCGGAAAGCAGATCACCGAATGAGCACCAGCGCAACCTTGGACCCGTACACGTTGGCAGAGCTCCTGGGCCAACTGCCGCCCACCGATGAGCAGGCCAAGATCATTGAGTCGGATTTGGAGCCGCTCCTGGTGATCGCCGGGGCCGGATCGGGTAAGACCACCACCATGGCGGACCGCGTGGTGTGGCTGGTTGCCAACGGATTTGTCCTGCCCGAAGAGATTTTGGGTGTCACTTTTACCCGTAAGGCCGCGGGGGAGCTCTCTGCCCGGATTCGCAAACAGCTGGCCAAACTTGCGCAGTTGGCGCGTTCCGGAGTTGTGCAGCTGCCGCCAGCAGCCGCAGCCAAGGCTGCGCTTGATCCCAAGGTGTCCACCTACCACTCCTACGCCGCGGGGATAGTCGCCGATTATGGGTTGCGCAAGGGGATTGAGCGTGACGCCGTGGTGTTGGGTGCCGCCCAATCTTGGCAACTGGCTATGACCGTGGTGGAGGCTTTTGACGGCGACTACACGGTGCTCAAGGGCGCAAAATCCACGTTGATTCAGGCTGTTATCAAGCTGGCAGGAGAGTGCAGCGAACACCTACAGGATCCTGCGGACGTGCGCGAGTACCTTGACACTCTGGCCGCGGAGCTCGAAGCGTTGCCGTATCTGGAAGGTAAGAATCGAACGCCGACAGCCGCCGTTGCTGACCTACTGCAAACCTTGCGCAGCCGTGCTGCTCTGGCCTCCATGGTGGAGGAGTACGCAGCGGCCAAGCGGGCACGCAATGTCCTTGACTACGGTGATTTGGTAGCGCTGGCGGCAACAATTGCGCAGGATGTTCCGCAAGCCGGGGCTCTGGAGCGAGCTCGCTACAAGGTGGTGCTGCTGGACGAATTTCAAGACACGAGCCACGCTCAATTGCAATTGTTTGCGCACCTCTTTGGCGGTGGCCACGCCGTTCTGGCCGTCGGCGATCCACACCAGTCCATTTATGGGTTCCGGGGTGCCTCCGCCGGGCAGCTCTTTGAATTCCCCAGTGTTTTTCTGCGCGAAGATTCCCGTCCTGCAGCAACGGCAGAGCTCACCACCGCGTGGCGCAATTCAACGCGGATCCTGGACGCTGCCAATGTCATGTCTGCAGAGCTGAACACCGCCGCAAGGCTCCGGCACCCCGGTAACCCTGTCCGTGTTTCTCCACTGAAACCGCGGCCACAGGCGGATGCGGGCCAGGTTGAATTGACCAGGTTTGCCACGGAGCGTGCAGAGGCAGACGCCCTGGCCGCCTCCATTGCGGCCGCCCGTAGCGCAGCCTTCCGTCACGATGAACCATTGTCCGTGGCTGTGCTGTGCCGCAAGCGGAGCCAGTTCGCGGTGTTGACTCCGGCGCTGGAGTCAGCAGGCATCCCCTACGAGGTGGTTGGTCTCGGTGGGCTGCTCAGCGCGCCGGAGGTCGTGGACCTGGTGGCGGAACTGCGTGTAGTGGCTGACCCCACGCGCTCAGATGCTCTCATGCGGCTGTTGACCGGGGCCCGCTGGCGCATCGGCCCGGCAGACCTGATGGCGCTTGCCGCATGGTCAAAGTATCTTGCTCGCCGGCGTGACAGCCTGCGTGACACTGTGGGTGCGGCAGATCGTCCTGAACCAGAAGAAGTGGCTCCGGATGTGGTGGAGAGCGCCTCGCTTGTTGAGGCCGTGGATTCACTGAGTGCTGACTTCTGGCCACCGTCGGTGGAGCGGTCACTGACGCCCACCGCGATTGAGCGTTTGTTGGCGCTGCGCGATGAACTCCGCTACCTGCGCAGCTTCTCGGGGGATGATCTGATCACGCTGTTGGGCGAGGTGGAACGCACCATGCGGCTGGACATTGAATTAGCGGCCAAGCCCGGCGCGAGTATCCATTCGGCGCGCCGAAACCTGGATGCCTTTGCCCAAGCGGCCGTTGACTTTGTGCAGACCGGTGAACGCGTTGACTTGCTGACTTTCCTGGCCTGGCTCGAGGCGGCCGCGGATCAGGAAAACGGGTTGATCGCAGCGCCCGTTGAGGTGAACCCGGAGGCAGTTCAGCTGCTCACGGTGCACGCGGCCAAGGGGCTGGAATGGGACGCTGTCTACGTGCCGGGGATGAACGAGGGAAGCTTTCCGAGCAAGAAGGTGGATCGCTGGACGGCGGGATCCAGCTCGCTGCCCTGGCCATTGCGCGGAGATCGCAAGGACTTGCCGGTTTGGGACGTGGAGTTCTCCGATCAAAAGGGCTGGGTGGATAGCGAAAAAGAATTTGCTGGCGCTGTCATTGAGCATGCGGAGGAGGAGGAACGGCGGCTAGCCTATGTGGCCTTTACCCGGGCCCGCAACTTCCTCTGGTGCTCGTCGTCGGCCTGGAGCCTTGGGCGCAGCAAGCCCTCGGATCCTTCCCCCTTCCTGAGTGAGTTGCTGCCGTTGCTGGCCAGCGGCTCCGCAACGGGCGCTCACTGGTGTGCCGATGACGCGGTGCCGGACGTGAATCCGCTCTCCGAAGCTATTGAGACTGCAAACTGGCCCTACGACCCGTTGGAGGGGCCGGAGATTACCGGCCGGCCCGCCGCCCGGGTACCCGCGGGGAGGCGGAAAGCCGTAGAAGATTCTGCAGCAGCCGTTCGGGCTCTAGTCAGCGAAGACCCCGCAACACTGTTGACTAGCAGCCCGCGCTGGGGTGCCGAAGCCTCGGCATTGCTGGCTTTGCGCGATGCCGAATCCCAGGACCACCGAGTGGAACTGCCAAGCCACATCTCCGCGTCCATGTTGGTTGATCTGGCCGATGATCCGCAGGCGGTGACTCGCCAATTGAGACGTCCCGTACCGCACCGGCCCGGAATGGCCGCGCGTGCTGGAACGGCGTTTCATCTGTGGGTGGAGGACTTCTTCGGTACCACCGGGCAGCTGGAGCTCGAAGAGATTCCGGCGGCAGACGCGTATGTGGACGCTGGCTACGCCATGGATGAACTCCAGGCCACCTTCAAGGCCTCGAGCTGGGCGCTGCGTGAGCCTGCCGAGATTGAGGTGCCCATTGAAACTCAGGTGAGTGGCGTCGTCGTACGTGGCCGTATCGATGCCGTCTTTAGGGACGACGACGGCGGCTGGGACCTGGTCGATTGGAAGACGGGGAAGGTTCCCTCAAAGGCGGCACTGGCCGTGCGATCCGTGCAGCTGGCCGTCTACCGGTTGGCCTTTGCCCGGCTCAAGGGCGTGCCACTGGATATGGTTAGGGCAGCGTTTTACTACGTAGGTGCGGACTCCACTATCCGTCCGCACGATTTGGCCGGGGAGGCCGAGCTGGAAGCGATTATCGCAGCAGCAGTGGGCGATAACTAGAAGCAACCGGGACTGAGCGGCTATAGAGCAGCTAAAGCTCGATTACCTTCAGGGCAGTCGTATCAGTATCTTCCGGGGTCTTGGCAGGTGCCGACTCGGTTGATTTAGCTGACTCCGTGGACGTCACGGGCTCAACAGAGCTGGATTCAACCGGGATGGATTCGACAGCGTTGGCTTTGTTCGTTGAGGGCTCGTCCGCGACGTCAACTGCAACTTTGGGCTCGCTTTGTGGCGCGTGGGCCTCGGTGCTGGCCGGCTCCTCCGGTTCGGTGCTAATGGGCTGGCCGCCATAGGTCGCAATATCGTGCGCCAAGGTAGCCAGCATCTCTTCAGCCTCGGAAATCATCTCTGCATTATCGGCAGCTACAGCCTTGACCAGCCACTGGGCCAGAGCAAATTCGGCAGAGAGCGCCGCGCGTCGCATCAGATGGCGATCCGGCGTCTCGCGGCGGTGCGCAACATAGGCCGCTGCTACCTGGTCTACATATTCGGGGTCATGCAGTGCCACCAACCAGGCCAGGTCATCTGCAGGGTCACCCACCCGCAGATCTGTCCACCCGGAAACGGCCGCCACAGAGCCGTCGTCAATCAGGATATTGTCCTCGTGTAGGTCTCCATGGACCACTGAAGGGTTGAACTTCCACAGTGCTACGTCCTCCAGCGCGTGCTCCCAGCGACGCAGCAGCGCGGACGGAATCTTCCCGGTGGTGGCTGCCTGATCCAGTTCATTCAACCGGCGCTGGCGGAATTCATTAGCCGTATAGGTGGGCAAATCAGCGTTGCTGACCAGCGCGGACGGGAGGTCATGGATGGCGGCGATGGCGGCGCCCAACTCTTCTGCCAATTTTTCGCCCCCGGCAATCAGAGCCTCCACGGGCTCGGGGCGGCCGGAGAGGTGAGCGTAAACAAAAGTGCTCAGGTTCCCCTGGCGTACTGTGCCAGCAACGGTGGGCATTAGAAACGGGAGCTCCGCGCGGATGGCCGGGGTGAAAACGCGCAGCACCAGCAGCTCGGTCTCGAGTCTGGCACTAGCCTCACCATGCTTGGGGGAGCGGACGCGCCACCGCTTGTTCTGGGCATCCACAAGGAGCGCCGCGTCAAAATCCGCGGTGTCATCTGGCGCGGGGGCCACGGCAATGGGGGTTAGCCCCGGTACCGCGGCGCTGGCCACTGCAGCTAGTTCGATGGGTGTACGTCTCACCTTTCCACCGTACGTGCCAACGCTGGAGATCCTCTGACAGTGCGGCGGCGAGTCGTCCGGAAGCATCCACAGGCTTGCTCCCGTGATGCATATTGTCCCTTCGGGCAAGTACGGTAGAACTATGATGGATACGCAACTTTTGGACGCGAACGAAGCAGTGCTGGACCGCCAGGGGGCGGAGCGCATGCGTGCAGAATTCCTACTCGAGATCCAAGGTCGACCGGATGCCCTCACGTTGCTGATGATTAACGGCCGCACGTTGCTGACACCGGAAGGTGCCGTGGCGTACGTTAGCGCGGCTGCTTCGGCTGCGTTGGACACGGCAGAAAACCAAACCGTGGTCTATTTGGGACTCGTTCACCAGCAGTCCGCCAACCTTCCTGCGCACACCCCTGTTCTGGTTCGCCAACTCACTGACGAGAACGGTGCTGCGGACCTGATCCCGGAGGGTTCCCACTGGGCTAATCTTCGGGAGGTGCTGACTCAGCTTGACCACGTGGATGCTGCCATTTGTATCGAGGCGTTGGCCGTGACCAACTGGCACCGGTCCCACCAGTTTTGTCCCCGCTGCGGTGCCCCCACGGTGGTGGAAACAGCTGGTTGGACACGCCGCTGTACCGTCGACGGTTCGGAGCACTATCCTCGCACCGATCCGGCCATCATTGCCGCCGTGGTTGGCCCCGATGACAGGATCTTGCTGGGTAGCGCGAAGGCATGGGGTGCGAATAGGTTCTCGACTCTTGCTGGCTTCGTGGAACCGGGGGAGTCCTTGGAGCAGGCAGTAGTGCGTGAGATTGCTGAAGAGGTAGGTGTGCACGTGCACACCGCTACGTATTTGGGGTCACAGTCCTGGCCCTTCCCCGCCTCACTGATGCTCGGGTACCTGGCGTATACCAATGATGTGGAACCTGTGCCCGATGGGGATGAGATTCAGGCAGCTGTGTGGTTTAGCCGCGATGAGATCCAGACTCTGGTCAGCTCCGGGGAAATTGTGATTGCCGGGCGCGCTTCGATCGCCCGTTTGCTGATCGAGCAGTGGTACGGCGGCCGGATCTACGACGCGGATGAAACGGTACCCGTGGTGACACCGTGAGCCTAGAAACAAACAGTGCGGACCTGCCGATCGAGGAACGTATTCTGGCCGGCTTGGATGCGGAACAACGGATGGTAGCTACCACCCTCCAAGGTCCGCTGTGCGTACTAGCCGGGGCCGGAACAGGAAAAACCCGTGCTATCACGCACCGCATCGCCTACGGGGTTCACACTGGCGTTTACAGCCCCAACCGACTGCTGGCCGTAACTTTCACCGCCCGCGCCGCAGCGGAAATGCGCACTCGCCTGCGGGACTTGGGGGTGGGCACGGTTCAGGCACGCACCTTTCACGCCGCCGCGCTGCGTCAATTGCAGTACTTCTGGCCGCAGGCTGTGGGTGGAGCGCTGCCCGCGCTGCTGGATCATAAGGCGAACCTGATTGCTGAGGCCGCCAGGCGCTTGCGGCTCAGTACGGATCGAGCCACCATCCGGGATCTTGCCGCAGAGATCGAATGGGCTAAGGTCTCCATGCTCACGCCGGAAACATATCTGGAACGCTCCGCCGGGAGAGGATCGCCCGGCGGACTCGAGACCACGGCGGTGGCGCGGCTGTTTCAGGCCTACGAGGACGTCAAGGTGGATCGGAACTTGATCGATTTTGAAGATGTACTCCTTATTACCGTGGGCATTTTGCAGGAGGATCAACGGGTGGCCGCGGCGGTACGCGAGCAGTACCGGCACTTTGTGGTGGATGAGTATCAGGACGTTTCCCCACTGCAGCAGCGGCTCCTGGACCTCTGGCTCGGCGGGCGTGATGATCTGTGCGTGGTGGGAGATGCCAGCCAGACCATCTACTCATTTACGGGTGCCACGCCCAGGCATTTGCTGGACTTTCCCAGCCGGTACCCCAAGGCTCAGCTGGTCAAGTTGGTGCGCGACTATCGCTCGACCCCTCAGGTAGTGAGCCTGGCCAATGAGCTGCTGAGTGCTCGGCGCAAGGGCGGAGCGGCGGCGGATGCGCTCTGGTCACCGCCACTCGAGCTCAAGGCGCAGCGAGCCAATGGGCCCGAACCGGAATTTGTTGAGTGTTCCGATGACGAGGCGGAGGCAGCGGCGGTGGCCGCTCGCATTCGCGTTCTCCTTGATGCTGGCACACCAGCGGCAGAGATTGCCGTGCTGTTTAGGACCAATGGGCAGTCTGAGGCGTACGAGCAGGCACTGGCCTCTGCCGGAATCGGTTATCAGTTGCGTGGCGGGGAACGGTTTTTTGCACGCAAGGAGGTGCGGGACGCGATGCTTCAACTGCGTGCTGCCTCGCGAGCCGCGGCGGACGACGACGTCCCCGGCTTGGTGCGCGATGTGTTGGGCTCGTTGGGGTACAGCAACGAAGCGCCGGCGTCCTCCGGAGCCGTACGCGAACGCTGGGAATCGTTGGCCGCTCTGGTGGCGCTGGCTGACGAACTGGCGCAGACGCGTAGCGCTGCCGGTGGGCAGTTCACCCTGGCTGATTTTGCGGCAGAGCTGCAAGAACGTGCATCCGCACAACATGCTCCCACGGTTCAGGGCGTAACCCTGGCGTCATTGCACTCTGCCAAGGGCCTGGAATGGGATGCGGTCTTCCTGGTGGGCCTCAGCGAAGGGTTGATGCCCATATCCTTCGCGGATACGCCACAAGCCGTGGATGAGGAACGCCGGTTGCTGTACGTCGGTATCACCCGGGCGCGTGAGTTCCTGGGCCTATCCTGGTCCACCGCTCGAACGCCCGGCGGTCGAGCCAACCGCAAGCCGTCGCGCTTTTTGGATGGGCTGCGCCCCAACTCGGTGGCACGGAGCCAAGAAGCCGTCTTGCCCAGAAAGCGGCGTGCCTCCGCCGCGCCCGCCGTGTGCCGCAGCTGTGGTTCAATGCTGGCCACCGGCGCGGAACGCAAGGTTGGCCGCTGCTCCAATTGCCCTCCGGGCTATGAGGAAGCCACCTTCGAAGCTCTGCGCAACTGGCGGCTCCTTGAGGCCAAGAAAGCTGACGTACCAGCATTCGTGGTCTTTACCGATGCCACGCTCATGGCCATAGCAGAGGCTGGGCCCAGCGTGAGGGCAGAGCTGGCTGCTCTGCCGGGAGTAGGGCCAGCCAAGTTGGAGCGATACGGCGCCGCGGTGCTGGCTGTACTGGCTGGGAATGGCGCCGGTGATATGGCAGAAGTGGGTGACGAAGCAGTGGCCGATGCGTCCGATACGGCTGATTCGGCTAACGTATCTGGCTGACAGACGGCCAATTGATTTCGTCAAAGGCCGTGATCTGTAGTTGGCAGCCACAGCCCGGGTCAGGCAGGAAGCGTTGAACTCGTTGCGTGGCCCTGCCCAGTGTGAGGGTGAGCAGCGCTGATTGGGCGGCGGCCCGGCGGGCGCCGTCAAGGTAGATGAGCGCAGAATCCACCACCGCGCCGGCAACCCGCAGCGCTAGTGAAACCTCCGGTTCAGCGGGCGGCTGCTTGGTAGCTGAAGCCACGGGATCCTCCTCGGCCGTCAGCGCCACGGCTGGCGGCAGCTGGGCCTGAACGCAGTCCGCACAGGCGCCCTGGCCGGGAACCACCAGCGGGCCAACACGTCCAATAGTTCCCTGCGTGGTGGCCAGCAGATGGGGCAGATCGTCGCTCATCAGCGTGGCAACGGTGGCTGCCGGGATGGGCCCGGAACCGCTCACAATGGTGAGGTCCACGGCGCGGAAATCGCCCCGATTGGTTCCCATCGGCCGCACCACATGACCGCGAAACCCCGGTGTGGTTTGAGATAAGGAGCGGCGTACCGCTACCGCACGTGACATCCCGATGTCTGTCAGTTTGTAAGGTCCGGGCCCCACATCCACGGCGGAAACTTTGACGTCGTCATCCAGCAGTAGCGTACCGATACCTGCCGGTGCCAAGGATTGGGCTACGACTGCCCCCACTCTGCCCAGCCCTACCAGCCGTACCACAGCATCCGCTCGGGCAGACAGAAACGGAGTGGCATCCCGCCTGTACAGCTTGGTCAAGGCGTGATGGTCCGGCGCTAAACGTTCGCCCTTGAACCCGGGAATGTTGCCCACAATTGCCTCCTCACGCGGAAACGGATCCACCGCATGGTTGGATCGTGACACACATTTCGCCACGGTGCTCAATGTTATCCACAGGTCTGTTACGCCATGCCTGCGTGCCGTTCCGCACGCTGTAACGTGATGGGCATGGCAACCATTGGCGATGATTTTGCACAGCCGAACCCTGAGCCCCCCATAGAAGTCCGGCGCTCTGCTCGGCGGCAACGCTCCGTTGCTGCTTTCTGGGAAGGCGGCAAGGTGGTGGTTGCCATTCCAGCCCACTTCAGCGCAGCCCAGGAACGCGAATGGGTGGCCAAGATGGTGGCCAAACTACAGGCAAAAAAACTCTCCGGGGCCAACAAACGGCGTCGGAAATCAACGGACAT
>JABBNV010000018.1:9215-20088 GCA_019352125.1 Acidobacteriota bacterium
GGCATCGGAAATCAACGGACATGGACTTGGAGCTACGGGCCATGAACCTATCCCAGCGCTATCTGAGGGGCCGTGCGGTACCGGAATCAGTGCGCTGGGTGACTAACCAAAATTCTCGCTGGGGATCTGCTACGCCAGCAGAACGCACCATCAGACTGTCGGACAAATTGATCGGCATGCCCGAATGGGTGGTGGACTATGTATTGCTCCACGAACTCACGCATCTACTAGTAGCCTCACACGGCCCACGTTTCTGGGCGGAGATGGCAGGCTATGCGGACTTGGAACGTGCCAAGGCCTTCCTGGACGGTGTCAGTTACGCCACCAGCCGGGGGCTTCCGGCGGGCACGGGTTCCGCCGAGGACTCCCCAGAGGACTAGTTCCCGCTGGGTGGGGTTTCCGGGCCTGCAGATTCAGGGCCTTGGCTCTTCGGGTCTTGAGAGTCCGGCTTGTCTTTGGCATCCTGTGGGTCCGCCACGCCCTCAAAGTCGCCGGAGAGCAATTTTTCCAGCGCCGAATCCACATCTTGTTCGGCTGCCTCATCCATTTCTCGTCGCGCACCAAACCCAGCGGGATCGTCAAGGTCAGCAGCCGTGGGCAACAAGTCTGGGTGCTTCCAAATCGCGTCACGGCCCTCGATGCCGCGTTGCTCCTTGAGTGCGGACCACAGCGCTGCTGCCTCTCGGAGCCGCCGTGGCCGCAATTCCAGACCTACCAGGGAACCAAACGCGTGCTCTGCCGGTCCACCGGTAGCTCTGCGACGCCGGACTGTCTCCCGTAACGCGGCGGCGGAGGGCAGGTTGCGCGATGCTTCAAAACTGAGCTCATCCACCCAGCCCTCAACCAGAGCCAGCGCCGTCTCCAACTTAATCAGGGCCGCGTCCTGCTCGGGAGTGCGCTGCGGCATAAAGACACCCTCGGAGAGAGCCGCCTGAATGGCCTCCGGGTTGCTGGGGTCAATATCCCGGGCCAAGTCCTCCATACGGGACATATCAATGTGGATTCCGCGTGCATATGATTCGATGGCTCCCAGAAGGTGGCCGCGCAGCCACGGTACGTGCACAAACAGGCGTGCATGCGCTGCTTCGCGGACGGCCAGGAACAGCCGAATCTCCTCCTCGGGCAGGTCCAGGCCTTCGCCGAAGGCCTTCACATTGGCTGGCAATAGCGCCATTTGCAGGTCAGCCAGGGGCACGCCAATGTCCGTTGAGCTCACTACCTCGCGGGCCAGTGCTCCCACGGCTTGCCCCAACTGCATGCCAAAAATAGCGCCGCCCATATTGCTGAGCATGGACCCGGCAGAGCCCATCATTGACTTCATTTCTTCGGGCATCTGCTCGGCGATGGTGGTGGATAGCGCCTGAGCGATGCTATTGGCTACGGGCTCCGTCAGCCTTTTCCAAGTTCCTAGCGTCTCCTCGACCCATTCCGCGCGGGACCATGCTTTGCCAATGATTCCGGTGGAAGGGAGGTCTGTGACCGGATCCAGCCACAGCTCAGCAAGGCGGAGGGCCTCGTCTACCTTCTTGGACTCAGCAGGGGACACTGTCGGATCGGAACCGGCGGCTGCAGCGCGGGCGTTGTCATGAGCCAGCGTCCAGTTAACCGGGCCCTCACCTTGGCTGGACATCATGGCCTGCACCTGGGCCATCATTTGGGCCATCATCGCAGGGTCCTGGGGCAAACCAGCAGCCTTGGCCAGCTCTGCAGGGTCAAAGCCCTCCATGCCGCCTTCTCCCAATAACCGCGCCAGCATCTCGGACAGCGGATCTTTCGGGGTGTCGTCGTCGTGGTTATTGGCTGGGTTCGGAGTCATCGAATGCCGATCTGTTGCTAAATATTTCTTGGGTTTTACCGTACTCTGCTCACGCACATCTGGGCGGAACGTTCGCTACAGGCAAAGCTGCCGGTCTATGCGCACAGCTAGTCCCAGTAGGCTAGGGGCATGTTGCACGAACGGTCTAAGGAGTCTGCCCGGTGAGCGAGATAAGCGGCGGTGATTATCAGAGCATGGGGGAGCAGCCTGCTCAGCTGCCCACGGCTACTAGAACGCCCAAGCGTCCCCGAGATCCGCGCTTCATGGCTATGTGCGTCTCCGGTGTGCTGGCGCTGGGGCTGGTGGTGCTGGCATTTATGGTTCCGGCGCCCTACGTCATTGAGTCACCCGGGCCAACGTTTAACACGCTGGGGAGCAATGGCGGTAAGCCCGTGATCGATATTGTCGGGCATGAGAGCTACCCGGCTAAGGGAAACCTGGATTTGGTCACGGTGTACGTCAATGGTGGCCCCCAGGGCCAAGTAAATCTGCTCTCTGCGTACCGGGCTTGGCTGGACAAGACGCAATCCGTAGTTCCGGAGGAGTTGCTCTACCCGGCGGGAACCACGTCCCAGGAGGTTTCGGACCAGAACGCGGCGGAGATGACTAGTTCGCAGGAGAATGCGACGGCGGCAGCCCTGACACAATTGAAAATCCCGTACACCACGACGCTCTCCATCTACGCGATCCCACAGGGCAGTGCAGCCTCGGGCAAGCTGGAAGCCAAGGATGTGCTCACCAGTATTGATGGGAAACCCATTACGGACCTGCAAGTCATCAAGGATGCGCTTGCTCAAGGCGCAGGTAAACCTGTGACCATTGATTTCACCCGCGACGGCGTGGCAAAGAGCACCAGCATTACCCCGCAGGCCGGAAGCAACAACACCTATCTGCTGGGCGTCCAAATTATGCCCAAGTACACCTTCCCCTTCAAGGTCAATATCGCGCTGAGCAACGTCGGTGGGCCCAGCGCCGGGATGATGTTCACTCTGGGAATCATTGACACACTCACCCCCGGGGATCTCACCGGCGGCAAGCACATTGCCGGAACCGGAACTATCGACCCCACCGGTACCGTCGGAGCCATTGGCGGCATTGCGCAGAAAATGGTGGGGGCCCGGAACAGCGGTGCCACTGTATTTTTGGCTCCCAGCGCGAACTGTGGCGATGTGCTGGGGCATGTGCCGGACGGGCTGCAAGTGGTCAAGGTGGATACCCTCGCGCAAGCTTATAACGATGTTTCGCTGATCGGTTCGGGCAAGGACACTTCGTCCCTGCCCACGTGCAGCGCCAAGTAGAAAAACGAATCGAGTTAGTCGAGAGGAACGCTTCCGTGCCGTTGTTCGTGCCACTAGTAGGCACATCACTCGCAGTACTTGCCCATAAAAGAGGAAAATCGTGACATTTCGTCCGGCTTCAGAGAAGCAGCCAAGCAATATTCGACGGCGACGGCGGGGGCCGTTGTTGCCCACCCTGATCGTGGTGGCAGCGTTGGTGATTGGCTTCGTTGTCTTTGCCAACATCTATACCGACGTTCTCTGGTATAACCAGGTGGGGTTTGGGGATGTTTTTTGGCGTGAAAACGGCTCCAAGATTCTGATCTTTGCCGTAGCCTTCCTGGTCATGGCGGCGAGCGTGTATGCATCTATTCGCGTGGCCTACCTGAGCCGGCCCGTCTACGCCCCCGAATCCGCAGTAGCTGACACTTTAAACCATTACCAGGAACAGCTGGAACCGGTGCGGCGCGTGGTGATGATTGGCGTGCCCGTTATCTTCGGTCTGTTCGCGGGGACTGCTGCCGTGGGGCAATGGGCAAAGATTATGCTCTTTTTCTTCCAGTCGCCCTTTGGTACCAAGGACGCCCAGTTCGGCTTGGACATCAGTTTCTATACGAACAGCTTGCCGTTCCTGGGGTTCCTTGCCGGGCTGCTCATTAGCGTAGTGCTGGTGGCAGCCGTCACGGGCCTCTTGACGCACTATCTTTACGGTGCCATCAAGCTCACGGAGCGTGGTTTGTACAGCAGTAGGGGAGCTCAGCTTCACGTTGCCGTGCTGGCTGCGGTCTTCCTGCTCCTGTTGGCAGGAAACTTCTGGTTGGGTCGGTACGCTACGGTGCAGGATACCGGCGGTTTGGGCAGCGGTGCTCTCTATACGGACGTCAACGCAGTGATTCCCACCAAGGCAATTCTGGCTGTGGCCGCGGGTTTGGTGGCCATCCTATTCATTGTGAGTGCGGTGATTGGCCGCTGGCGGTTACCCATCATTGGTACAGCCATGTTGATCGTCACCTCTGTTTTGGCTGGGGGGATCTACCCATGGGCTGTGCAGAACTTTCAGGTCAAGCCCTCGGAACAATCGTTGGAAACCCCGTATCTGCAGCGGAACATTGATAGCACCCGCGCTGCGTATGGTCTCAACAACATTGACGTCACGGATTACAACGCCACCACCACGGCTACCCAGGGGGCACTTCGCCAGGATGCCAATACGGCAGCCAATATCCGCCTCTTGGATCCCTCCCTCATTTCCTCCACTTTCGGGCAGCTGGAACAGTACCGTCCGTACTACAAGTTCCCCTCTACCCTGAACGTGGATCGGTACACCATCGACGGCAAAGTTCAGGACACGGTTATTGCCGTGCGCGAGCTGAATCAGGCAGGTATCCCTGCCGCGCAGCAGTCCTGGTATAACCAGCACCTGGTGTACACCCACGGCTACGGCGTAGTGGCCGCCTACGGAAATACCGCCACGGTGGACGGTAAACCTGTCTTCATGCAATCCGGTGTACCTTCTACCGGAAAATTGGGCACGGATACCAGCTACCAGCCACGCATCTACTTTGGCCAGTTTTCTCCGGATTACTCCATAGTTGGTGGCGATTCCAACAATCATGTCGAGCTGGACCGGCCGCAAAGTGCGGGCGCAGGCGCGGAAGCGCAGACTACGTTTACCGGCAACGGTGGGCCCAACGTTGGCAACTGGTTCAACCGACTGGCCTATGCCGTCAAGTTCCAGTCCTCAGATCTCATGCTGACCAACGGTGTCAACGCCAACTCGCAGATTCTCTATGACCGGACCCCCGAGGAGCGCGTAGCCAAGGTTGCGCCGTACCTGACGATCGACGGTAATCCGTATCCCGCCGTCGTCGACGGGCGTGTGAAGTGGATTGTGGATGGCTACACCACCTCCAACGCCTACCCGTATTCGCAGCAGCAACAACTTGATTCAGCCACCACGGATGCTTTGACGGCCAAAAACGGCGGTACCGGTGCGCTGGGGAGCAACTCGGTGAACTACATCCGCAACTCGGTGAAAGCGACGGTGGACGCGTACGACGGCTCAGTGACGCTGTACAACTGGGACGATCAGGACCCGATTCTGAAGTCTTGGCAGAAAGTGTTCCCGGCGTCGGTCAAACCCATGAGCGAGATGTCGGGGGATCTGATGAGTCACGTGCGCTACCCGGAGGATCTCTTCAAGGTACAACGTGAACTGTTGGGCCGCTATCACGTCACGGATCCGGGCAAGTTCTACCAGAACACGGAGGCATGGTCCGTTCCCAATGACCCCACCTCCAACACGGCTGTCAAACAACCGCCGTACTATATGTCCCTGCAGATGCCGGGGCAAACGGCGCCTGCCTTCCAGCTGACTACCTCCTTCATACCCCAGTCCGTCGCTGGCTCGGACTCGCGCAATGTGCTGTATGGCTATTTAGCGGCCGACGGCGATGCGGGGAACCAGAAGGGGGTCAGGGCGGCCGGCTATGGCAAGCTCAGACTCTTGGCGCTGCCAACGAATACTCAAGTGCCCGGGCCTGGTCAGGTGCAGAACAAGTTCGTCTCTGACCCATCCGTGTCCCAACAGCTGAACGTGCTCAAGTTGGGCCAATCCAGTGTGATCAACGGAAACCTCCTGACGCTTCCCATGGGCGGCGGGTTGCTCTATGTGCAGCCGGTCTATGTGAAGTCCACGGGAGAGACCTCCTATCCCACACTGCAGCGCGTGCTGGTGGCATTCGGTGACAAGATTGGCTACGCTGCGACGCTCAATGAGGCATTGGACCAACTGTTTGGCGGAAGTTCTGGCGCGGCTGCGGGGGATTCCAACAAACCCACGGATTCCGGTGCCGCTGGAACAGGCAATGGCAGTACACCTGCCGCAGGTGCTGGCCTGGACGCGACGGCAAGGGCAGCCCTGACGCAGGCGCTCAATGACGCGAACCAGGCTATCAAGGATGGGCAAGCGGCTCTGGCCAAGGGCGATTTCGCAGCCTATGGTGAGGCGCAGAAGAAGCTCAGTGCTGCAATTGCCGCAGCGTTGGCTGCTGAGGGTTCGTCGTCCACCCCGGCGACTTCATCTCCCAGTGCCTCTCCTTCGGCGTCCGCGTCTCCTACGCCGTAACCGAAGTTGTAGCCCAGTTTCAGGTGGGTCGGCAGCCAATGAGGGGCACATCACAGTGCCCCGATTTGGTCTGCCGACCCTCTATGGGTAGAGTAGAACAAGCGACGCGGGGTGGAGCAGTTCGGTAGCTCGCCGGGCTCATAACCCGGAGGTCACAGGTTCAAATCCTGTCCCCGCAACCAGATGAAGAAGGCCCCGGCCGGTGGAAACACCAGCCGGGGCCTTCTGCTTTGCCCCTGAAGTCGGAGGCGTGCAGCACCACGTTAACTAGGTGAGCCCGCCGAAACCACAGTCTCGGCGGGCGCACCTGATCAAGCTGACTCAGCTCGCGGAGAGGCGGGCTGAGTGGGGCGGCCTAGCGGCGGTTGTTGTTTCCGTCTTTGCCTTCAGTGTCGATCTTTTCCTTGCGTACCTGCTCGTCTGCGGCCAGGTGGCCATTTTCTTCAAATCGCGGGGCTTCCTCAACTGCGACCTTGTCGTAGGGAACCACCATGTTCTTGCCGTCGGCATTGGCCTCTTCGAGAGGAACAAAGGATTCAGAGGTGCCGAACAGGCCAGTCTTCGCCATCATGTCCTACAACGTTTCCGCCGGAAGTGGGCATGTCCTGAATGTTTTCTTTGGTGACACTGTGGTCATATCGACCGGTGCGGCACCGGGGTGGCCAGGAGGTTGACAACGGCTGTGTCCTACATCACGATGGATTGTATACGATCAGTGATGAGGATTGATAGCGATCCAGTGCAGGAGGAACCCTTGAGTGACCCGGAGACCGAAGCTAGGCACCCTGAATCTGCTGCCGCGGCGGTGAACTTGCAAGCCGTGGAGATGGGCGTGCTACGCGCTGCGCGCAAAGTCATTGCGGTGCATGTTTCCTATTCGGCGCGCGCTGCCCAGCGGGGCTCGGCGCCGGAAAAGCCCTCCTATTTCCTCAAGGCCGCATCCTCGCTGAGCCTCACCGATGGCACGGTGGAACGCCCGGCGGGAACCGAGCTTCTGGGCTTCGAGGGTGAGATTGCGCTGGTAGTGGGTGAGCCTGCACGGCGCGTGAGCATGGAGCAGGCGTGGTCTCATATTGCGGCGGTCACCGCCGCGAATGACTTGGGCGTTTACGACCTCAAGCATGCAGATAAGGGCTCCAACGTGCGTTCAAAATCCGGGGATGGCTTTACCCCACTGGGTCCCCGGCTAATCCCCGCGGCGGAGGTTGACCCGGCCGGTCTACGCATCCGAACGTGGCTGAACTCTGCTTTGGTACAAGTGGACGATACCTCCACGTTGATCTTCCCGTTCGCGCAGCTGGTGGCGGACCTCTCCCAATTGATGACGCTGGAAACGGGGGACGTGATCCTCACAGGCACTCCGGTGGGGGCATCCGTGCTGAAGCCAGGAGATGTGGTGGAGGTGTGCGTCGACGCGCCCGAGCTGGGTTTGTCTACCGGAAAGCTGCGAACGACGGCGGTTCAAGGGTCTGAGGAATTCGCTGACTTTGGCGCCCTTCCGCACGTCAACGATGCGGACAGAATTGCTGCCTATGGCTCAGCTGAAGCGGCTGGATTGCCGCCGGAGGTTCCCGCGCTGACCCGGGAGCTGAAAGCCAAACTGGAACAAGTTTCCACTGCTACTCTCTCATCCGCCTTGCGGAAACGCGGCCTCAACAACGTCAGCATCGACGGGCTGCACGGCACCAAGCCGGGCGCGAAGGTAGTGGGGCTGGCCCGTACCCTGCGTTTTGTGCCCAACCGCGAGGACCTTTTCGCCACACATGGTGGAGGTTTTAACGCCCAAAAGCGCGCCATCGACACGGTCAACGAGGGTGAGGTCCTGGTCATGGAAGCGCGCGGTGAGGGCGGTACTGGAACCTTGGGGGACATTATGGCGATGCGTGCCCAGGTTCGCGGTGCTGCCGGCATTGTCACCGACGGCGGGATTCGCGATTTTGATGCGGTAGCTGCCATGGACATCCCGACGTTCGGCAAGAACGCGCACCCGGCTGTGTTGGGCCGCAGGCACATCCCGTGGGATACAGACATCACCATTGCGTGTGGTGGCACCACTGTGCAGCCCGGGGACGTCATCGTGGCCGACGGTGACGGCATCCTGGTAATTCCGCCGGCGCTGGTGGAAGAGCTGGTCACGGAGTGCCTTGAGACGGAACGCAGCGAAGAGTTTGTGCTGGAGATGGTTAAGGCAGGGCACTCCGTAGATGGGCTGCACCCCATGAACGCCCAATGGAAAGCGCAATACGCCCTGTGGACCCCGGGCGAGCACGCTGGGACTGGCCAGGACCAGTGACCATGGCCGTGCCGGCCGTCTCCAAATCGGAGCGGGCCTATGAATTCCTCCTGCAGCAGTTGGCTGAGGGTAGCCTGACCCCCGGCCATCGGTTGGTGCTGGGTCGTGTTGCAGAGCAACTCAATTGCAGCGTGGTGCCCGTACGGGAGGCAGTTCGCCGGCTGGAGGCCGAGGGGCTGGTGACGTTTCAGCGCAATGTGGGGGCGACGGTGCAAGGTGTCGATACCGAGCTGATGTTGCACACCATGGAGACGCTTTCTGTGATTGAGGGCGCGGCCACTGCGCTTGCCGCTGGTATCATTCCGGCGGCGGACATTGCTGCTGCTAGAAAACTCAATGCAGCCATGCGATGCTCCCTGGCGGACTTTTCGCCCGTTGAGTTCACCGCCATGAATACGCAGTTCCACGCCATTTTGTACTCGCACTGCCCCAACCCGCACATTCTGGATTTGGTTCAGCGCGGGTGGGTTCGGCTGAACAGCATCCGATCATCCACCTTTGTACAGGTTCCCCAGCGAGCCCATGAATCTGTCGCTGAACACGACGCCCTGCTGGATCTGATTGACAGCAAGGCGCCCTTACACACGATAGAACGGGCTGCCCGCAATCACCGTCTCAATACCCTCAATGCGTATTTGAACCAACAGCAGCAGCCTCCCTCCCTCCTCTAACCGCATTGCCGGCAACGAGGCCGGCTATGCGCCCAACCAGCGAGTAGAAAGATTCCCATGAGCAGCCATTACGTTCCGGATAAACTCCCACACCACATCCAACACTTCATCAACGGAGAGAAGGTTGATTCCCTCGGTGGTGAGACCTTTGACGTGTTGGATCCCGTGACAAATACCACCTACGCCACCGCCGCGGCGGGGCAAAAGGCTGACGTGGACGCCGCCGTCGTCGCCGCGCGCACCGCCTTTACCTCTGGCCCTTGGCCGCGAATGAAAGCCAGGGAACGGGCGCGGGTGCTGAACACGATTGCTGACGCGGTGGAAGCCCAAGAGGATCGCTTGGCAGAGTGGGAAACCTTTGACACAGGCCTGCCGATTACGCAGGCGCGGGGGCAGGCACGACGCGCGGCGGAGAATTTTCGCTTTTTCGCGGATTTGATTGTGGCCCAGTTTGATGACGCAATGAAGGTCCCCGGAGCCCAGATAAATTATGTGAACCGCAAGCCCATTGGCGTCGCGGGGCTGATCACGCCATGGAACACGCCCTTCATGCTTGAATCCTGGAAGTTGGCGCCAGCCCTGGCCACAGGGAACACAGTGGTGCTCAAGCCTGCGGAATTCACGCCGCTTTCTGCTTCCCTGTGGGCGGACATTTTTACCGACGCAGGGGTTCCTCCTGGCGTCTTCAACCTGGTGAATGGCCTTGGCGAGGATGCTGGGGATGCTCTGGTGAAACACCCAGACGTCCCCTTGATTTCCTTCACTGGTGAGACCACCACCGGTCAGCTGATTTTTGCCAATGCTGCCCCGCAACTCAAGGGGCTCTCCATGGAGCTGGGAGGTAAGAGTCCTGCCATCATTTTTGCCGATGCGGATCTTGACGCCGCCATTGATTCCACTCTTTTTGGAGTCTTCTCGCTCAATGGGGAGCGCTGTACGGCTGGCTCGCGCATTCTGGTGCAGCAGGATATCTACCAGGAATTCTGCGAGAGGTTCGCAGCACGGGCCAAGAACATTGTGGTGGGGGACCCGCATGATCCCGCCACGGAGGTGGGGGCCCTGGTGCATCCGGAACACTTTGCCAAGGTTGCCTCCTACGTGGAGCTGGGGAAGTCTGAAGGTACTCTTCTTGCCGGTGGGGGCCGCCCGGATCACCTGCCGCAGGGTAACTATATTGCTCCCACTGTTTTTGCGGATGTGGCACCGGATGCCCGAATTTTCCAGGAAGAGATCTTTGGACCGGTGGTGGCCGTTACTCCCTTCGAATCTGACGCTGAAGCGCTGGAGTTGGCCAACAACACCAAGTACGGGCTGGCGGCGTATGTCTGGACCAGTGATCTGCTGCGCGCGCACACCTTTGCGGATGGCCTGCAGGCTGGCATGGTGTGGTTGAACAGTCACAACGTTCGGGACCTGCGGACTCCCTTTGGTGGGGTCAAGTCCTCCGGTTTGGGACACGAGGGAGGGTACCGATCCATCGATTTCTATACGGACCAACAAGCTGTACACATCAGCCTTGGGCCAGTTCACACCCCCAAATTTGGCTCTGCTGCGGCCTCGAGGAGCACTGATTCCTGATGAACACCATCCCCACACCCACCGTCCCCGCACCGGATATTGTGCGCTGCGCCTACGCCGAGCTGGTGGTCACAGATCTGGAGCAGTCCAAGAAGTTTTACTGCGAAGATC
>JABBNV010000300.1:0-2473 GCA_019352125.1 Acidobacteriota bacterium
ACTCGCGTGATCATCCGGCCCAGTGGTACCGAGCCCAAGCTGAAGTGCTACTTGGAAGTAATTGTGCCCGTGGATTCTCACGCGGATCTGGCCGTGGCCAGGCAGAAGGGCCGAGCCCTGTTGGATGCCGTGCGCCGCGACGTGCAAGAGGCGCTGGGTCTGTAGGCACTGCGTGTAGCGCGCGGCCAACACCGTGCTCGGGCTCAAATGCGGACTGGCCCCTAGCCCCGGTGCCTAAAAGCACCAGGAGCTAGAGGCCCAACCGGACATCTTAGACCGCGCCCCTGCTATGCTCCTGCGCGCAAGGTTTCCTCAATCGGGGTGGATGGGTGCCCAATCAGCCCCGCCAGCACACCGTTTACTTCGCCCAAGGTTCCCTCTGCGGTGTTGCCGTCCAGGCCCACCACAAAATCGATGGCTGCCGCGGGCAGCCCGGCCTGCGTGAGCAATGAGCGATGCTCGTCAGCGGAGACGGACTGGTTCACAACCTCGCGGCCAATGACCTTTCCGATGGTTGCGGCCAAGTCGTCGTAGTTCCAAGCCACATCTCCTGTGACCTCGTAAATGCGGCCAGCTACGGACGGATCCTGCGCTGCAGTGGCCAGCACTGCCGCCGCGGCCTCTGCGTAATCGCTGCGTGCTGCGGAGGCAACGCGCCCGGCTCCGGCACTGTTGAGCACGGTGCCGCTCTGGCGTGCAGTCTCCAACGTGGGCAGGTAGTTCTCCGAGTACCAGCCATTGCGCAGGATGCTGGAGTTCAGGCCGGACTCAGCGATCAGCGCCTCGGTGGCCTTGTGCTCCGGCGCCAAAATGAGGGTGGTGGTGTCCGCGTGCGGAGCACTCGTGTACACAAAATGCTTGACGCCCGTGGCCTTTGCGGCGTTGATGACGTTGGCATGTTGCGGAACCCGGCTGCCCACTTCGCTGCCGGAAATGAGGAGAACTACCTCCACGCCGTCGAACGCTGAGGCAAGAGTTTCAGGTTTTGTATAGTCCGCTTCCCGCACCTCGATTCCGCGGGCGGCCAGGTCATCAGCCTTGCTAGGCGTGCGCACGGCGGCAACAATTTGGTTGGCTGGAACATGGCGCTCCAACAGGGCATCGATAGTCAAACGGCCCAGCTGGCCAGTGGCTGCGGTAACGGCAATCATGGGGTACTCCTTGGTCTAGCGGCTAATATCAGAATCAACTCTAAACAAACTTTTAGTAAGTGCAATGTAATTGACAGCACATTCATATGAACCGCGCATTGAATTTGAAAGTGCTCTAAACTGGAGGGATGACACCGGCCAACGCTTCCTCCCCCACCAGCACCGAGCCGCGCACTGAGCCCCACATCGACAGCACTGGCCCCGATGGTACGGGCACCGACAGCTCAGCTGAAGGCACAGCCGAGGGCATAGCCGAGGCGTACGGTGCTGCGCCGGACGTTTTTGCTGCCGGGTGCACGTCGCGCCAGGCTCTGGAAGCGGTCACCGGGCGGTGGGGCGTACTGACGTTAGCGGGGCTGCGCGACGGGCAGATTCGCTTCAATGCCCTTCGCCGAAAGATCGACGGAGTCAGCGAAAAGATGCTGGCCCAAACCCTGCAGGGACTGCTTCGCGATGGCCTGGTAACACGAGAGGTCAGGGGCACTATGCCACCCCACGTGGAATACAACCTGACGCCGCTGGGCTCCATCGTCACAGAGAAACTCACGGATCTGATCAACATTTTGGAAGGCTCAGTGGACTTGGTGCTGCAGGCGCAGGCCGAGTACGACGCCGAAACTCGCGGCTAGCGGCCAGCGGCCAGCGCCGGTCACGTTGACTAAGCAGGCAAAAAATCAGGGTCTCGACAGGCTCGACCACCGGGACCCCAAAACTGACCTAACGCAAAGGTAACTGCGCCGAAATCGTCCCGAAACGTGCTGTTTCTACACTGGACCAAAGGCCAGCAGGGCCTTCCGCACCAAGTAGGCAAGGAGGTCCGGATGCAAGTGACGGCAGACCTCACCGGGGCCAACGTGCTGATCACCGGCGCAGCCGTGGCCACGCGGAGAACGGTGCGGCGGTACCAGGCTGCGGGCGCCAATGTGTGCACTATCGACTGCCCGGCCCATTTCCTCACCAGCGTGCTGGATGAGGTGGTGCTGGTAGTTGCCGTGGACGACGGCGATCCTGGCTGGACTGCGCTGAAGCAAGCCTGTGCGCTCCACGGCGTTTTTCTCGCCACCGAACCCGCCGCCAAACCAGGCCACACCGTCACCCTGATTGATAGCGCCGCAGGAACTTCCGATGTGCTGAGCGGAAGTTCGCTCGCGGAACTCAACGAGGCGGACATCCTCTACTACGATCCGTTCGGCCTGCACTTCAATTTTGTCCAGCTGGCACCCGCGGCAAAGTTGATCAATCTGGCAGAAAAGTACGGCAACCGACCGTTGGAACCGGCTGAAGTTCGCGCGCTGATGGTGGCCAGTGCTAGACGGGGCAAC
>JABBNV010000300.1:2483-3154 GCA_019352125.1 Acidobacteriota bacterium
AGCCGCTGCAATACCTGTCAGTGTGCTCCCGCTTCCCAACTGGGGGTCTCAACCCGCCCGGCCGCCCCAGTCTGTGATGGGGGTTGCCGAAACCAGAAGTCTCGACTACCGATCGCCGTCGTAGCTCTCGTTGTGCCATGATGAAACCCATAGTTTCCACGTCGAAGGGCGGCCATGAGCCAGACCACAGGTGCACCGACCAGCATCGCGCAGTACATTGACCACACGCTTCTGAAGCCGGATGCCTCCGAGGAGGACATCCTCAAGGTGTGCGCAGAAGCTGCCGAGTACAAGTTCAAGTCCGTGTGCGTGAATCCAGTGTGGGTCAAGACCGTCCACAGTGCACTCAAGGGCACCGGAGTGCTCACCTGCAGTGTGGTCGGCTTCCCGTTGGGTGCTACGAACACGGATGTGAAGGTTTTCGAGACGCGCGGGGCCACCTTGGACGGCGCAGACGAGATTGACATGGTGATCAATATTGCTGCAGCCAGAGCTGGGGATTCCGACGCGCTGGAAGCTGACATCTCCGCCGTGGCGGACGTTGCGCACGCTGCCGGCGCCATCCTGAAGGTCATCATCGAAACCTCGCTGCTGGACAATGAACAGAAGGTCCTCGCCTGCACCGCTGCGGTGACTGCTGGGGCAGATTTCGTCAAGACATCAACCGGATT
>JABBNV010000301.1:0-792 GCA_019352125.1 Acidobacteriota bacterium
CGCAGCTGGTGACGTGTCCGCCCACCCAGATGGTCCCTAGATCCGAGCTGATGTGGATGCGGCCGTGGCGGCCCAACGCCGTCCCCTGCGACGCAATATAGGCTGCCGTTGCCACCTCTGTGTCGATCAGCCAGCGGGCCAGCCCGGCGTTGAGACTGCCCGTTACCGGGTCCTCCCGAACGGTATCTCCCACGATGAACCCTCGGACTTCGAACTGCGTCTCTGCGTTGGGCTCGTGGGGGCCGACAGCTCCAATTTTTAGATCCGTGCCCATGCTTGCCACCGGTTGAAGTGCCAAGACTTCCTTGGCCGTGGCCAGGCGGACGCCAATCCACTGCGGGCCGTTGACCAGCCAGGATGTCGCAATAATTTGCTCGGCAGGGATGCCTAGAGCCGCCGTAATTTCGGTGCGCTTGGCCTCGCCTACCGGTTCGTAGCGCGTCAGGGGAGGTGCCTCGAATACGAACTGATCCCCGGCGACGCGGATGGGAATGAGCCCCGCCTGGCACTCCTGAATCACCGTGCCGTCCGGCCTCGTGAAGCCGCCAGCGTTCAGCCATGCTTTGGCCGATCCCAGGGTGGGATGGCCGGCAAATGGTAGCTCCTGTGAAGCCGTGAAAATCCGTACCCGATAGTCCGCATCGGGGGTGGTTGGGGGTAGCAGGAAGGTGGTTTCCGAGAGGTTTGTCCAGGTGGCGAACCGCTGCATCTCTTCCGTGCTGAGGCCTTCTCCATCGTGGACCACGGCCAACGGGTTTCTGCCGTAAGGCACGGAGGAGAAGACATCGACTT
>JABBNV010000301.1:842-3154 GCA_019352125.1 Acidobacteriota bacterium
CTCATGAGGCAATTTTAGTGGGGGAGATTTTGGGGCTCGACAGGCTCTTGGGTCTCGATGGGATGGGGTCTCGACGGGCTTGACCAACGGTGGATGAACTCCTTGACGTTGCGCTCCGTACTACCCGATGACAGGTTCTGCTGGGGCTAACCACCTCAGGTGATGCACGGAAGGGTAGCTTTGAGATCTCCCCGAGGCGTGGCCCGTGTAGTAGTGCGGCTGCTGGTTGTGGCTGCTCTGGCTATTGACGCCGTGGTGCATCTGCAGTTGGCCGACTACTACCCATCGGCTGTTCCAGACGGAATTGGGCAGGGCAACCTGTTCCGAATCGAAGGTGCCGCTGCTGCCGTCGTCGGCCTATATCTGCTGCTCCGAGGCAGCCGAGCTGCCTACGTTGCCGCCTTCCTTATTGCCGGGGGCGGGGTGCTGCTGGTGCTGCTGTACAGGTATGTGAATGTGCCGGCGTTTGGGCCCATTCCGGCCATGTATGAGCCAGTGTGGTATTTTCAAAAGTCCCTCAGCGCCATTGCTGAGGCGGCCGGTGCGGTCCTGGCGCTGGTTGGGGTGCGGCTGCGCCGCTAGGTGTGGCCACGGTGAACCTTTTGAGCCCATACTGCGTAGTAGTTAGAGGTACCAGCTGTGGTGCTAGCTACGGAGGAGGGGCTGTACGTGGACCAGCAACAGGAACTGCGAGAGCTGCATGGCGATTACGCCCAGCTATTGTGGCGCTTTGTGATGCGGCTGGTTCATGACCGCGCGCAAGCTCAGGACGTTGTTCAGGAGTGTTTGCTGCGCGCTTGGCAGCATCCGGAGGTGTTGGCCCGGGAGCCAGCCGCCGTACGCGCGTGGCTGTTCACTGTGGCACGCAACTTAGTGATTGACGATTGGCGCAGCGCTCGCCGTAGGCATGAATTCAGTACGGATCAGGTGCCGGAAGTGGCCGCGGGTGATGAGACTGACAGGGTGCTGGATGCATGGTTGGTGGGCGACGCGCTGGCCGCACTCAGCCCCGAGCATCGTGATGTGATCCGGTTGGCCTACTACGGCGGGCAGGACGTTGCGTCGATTGCGCTGGCCCTGGATATTCCGGCGGGTACGGTCAAATCCCGGTTGCACTATGGTCTGCGGGCGTTGCGGTTGGCGTTGCAAGAACGAGGGGTGAGCAAGTGATGGACGGTTCGGATCGGAACGGGCTGGATGGCTTCGCGTTGGATTCCTATGCGTTGTGGGATGCTGCGTACGTCCTTGGCTCCCTCTCCACCGCGGAGCGCAGCGAATATGAGGGGCACTTGGCTGGTTGTTCCGCGTGCCAACGGCAGGTGGCGGAGTTGTCCGGGGTGCCGGGTCTGCTGGCGCTGACGCATGAATCGGAGGTTACTGATGCTGGTTCTTCTCTTGGTTCTGATGTTGGTTCTGTTGTCTCTGCGCCTGTGCCGCTCTACGCCGGCCTGGCAGCGTCAGTGGCGCGTCGACGTCGTCGCTTCGTGTTGGTGGGCGCGGCTGCCGCGATTTTCCTGACAGGCGCGACGGCGTCAATCACCTCCGCGGTGGACCGCGGCATCGCGCCTCCGGCTGCTGCTGTTAGTAGCGCAGCACCGGGGGTACCACTGACATTTAAGGGTGATGCTGGGAGTTCTTCTGGTTCTGGGGGCACCTCAGCTGGGTATCCGTCTGCCGGGCTGGTGGCCACCGGGTCCCTGGCCAGTTATCCCTGGGGGACCCAGATCAGTTGGGAGTGCTCGTATGCTGCGGGGGCCCAGTATTCAGGGCAGGGGGCGAGCCAGAAATATGTGCTGGTGATGGTCTCCACGTCCGGGGTAGACACCACGCTTGCCAGTTGGACCGCGGGGCCCGGGGACGTGGTGAAGCCCGCAGCAACCACCAGCGCGCCGGCCCAGACCACCGCGCGGCTGGACATCCGGGACTCCAACGGGGCCACGCTCCTCAGCGCAGCCCCGTAGTTTTCGGCGGGTTGGGGACTTCCTGAGGTGACTCAGTAACCGTTGCCAGCCGGCGCCGTCGTCGTATCGCTGGGGGTGGAAGCCGGCGCCGAGGTCACTTTGGCGCCGCTGCTGCTGACCACCCACCAAACCCCACCGAAGCCCTGCCCCGTGGTGTTGCCCGGCTTTTGATCAGCCGCGTAGGTGTACAACGGCCGGCCGTTCAGGGTGACCTGCTTGGCTCCGGACGGGCTGGCGATGGTGCCCACTGTTCCCGTGACGCCCGCAATGGTTGGGGTTCCGGTGGTGGTGACCGCGGGCCAGATGCTGGCGCAGGGGCCCTTGCACGCGCTGGCGCTTTCCCCCACCTTG
>JABBNV010000302.1:0-573 GCA_019352125.1 Acidobacteriota bacterium
TCACTGCTGCTTGCGAATCGAGGCACTGAAACAACAAGTCGGCGAAGGTGAAGGCACCAAACGGGATAACCAGGACCTTTAGCACGGCGGCGACCACGAGCCCGGCACCGCCAATCCGCCACAACAGACTGTCCGCCCCCGGCAGCGTCCGCCGTTGTTGGCGCAGGAGTCTCGCACTTTCCCGAATCGGTCCGACCATGCCCGCCGTAGCGGACAAGCCGCGGGCCCGGCTGTCTAGGGCAGCATTGACGCCCGCTACCAACAGTGCAGCCGCGGCCAACCCGCAGGGAAGAATGAACACCCAGAGGGCGCCAGCGACGCTATCCATGGACTGCCGCCCTCAGGTCACTCATCCGGAAGGACTCGATGCACGCGACAATCAACCGCGCGGCGGAGAGCTCCTGCCCAATCAGCGCCCTCCTGAGCTCATCAATGCCGTTCGGCCAGTTCGAACCTTGTGGCACGTCCTGACCACCTGCTAGCAACGTGGCCGCGGTGCCCAGCCAGCCCAGCAGCGTGGCACGTGCATCAATCTCTCCGGTCCGGGGAATACCCGCCAGTGACCAACGTAGC
>JABBNV010000302.1:583-2254 GCA_019352125.1 Acidobacteriota bacterium
CAACGTAGCGTCCGCGAACGGTCCAGCTGACGGGAGACCCGCATCAATCTCACCAACAGCGGCCCGGGGGCAGTTCCGGTGAGGAGCCCGTCGCGGACCCGCCGGACCTTCGCCGCCATTGGTTCCCACCCTGCAACGTCGAGCAGGTGCCCGGCGGCGTCGCACAGCACTGCGGCACGCGCCGTGGACGCGGCCAGCGACCCGGCTGCGGATTCTATCGCAGGCCCAGACGCCACCGAACCTGGAAGAAATTCCACGGCCGCTTCGCCGATGACGTCGCCGCGTAACGTGCAGCGCACCACCAGGCCTGCCGGCCAGGCCGGCAGGACCGGACCCAAGGTCAGATGGAGGACGTCCATCTCCAAGCCGTCACGGTCGCTATCATCGCCGCTGGCGAGCGGGATACCGGCAGGACCAGACATGTCCATATCCATGTCCATATCCGCGTCCATGTTCATCTTCATGTCCATGTCCGACTCATCCGTGGCAGTCTCTGCCTTGCCGCCACCAGCAGACTCGCCGCTCCCGCTGTGGTCGATCTTGACGTGGTCGCGGTTCTGACCTTCATGCGAGTCTGTGCCGTGAACGGTCGCTGCACTTGGCTGCTGCTTCGAGTCCTCATCGACGTGCTGGGGGCGTTGCCGGGCATCCGCGCCCTGCCGCCGGTCACTCAGAGCGGCAGGGATCGCGTCCAGTGTTGGATAAATCGTCTCAATCGTTGTGACCGATTCTCGGTGGCGGGGTCCGGGCATCTGGTTCCAGATGCCGTCGGCAATCCCCGAGAACGTCTCCGTAGCTTCGCCAACCACGAGCAGGACGTCGGCGTCGGCGGGAGCCTGGGCCAGAACCCAGCCGCGGTTGGTGATCGCGGCCTCCAAAAGCATGCGCACCATCGACCATCCCGGAACTTCAATGATCAGGACATGCACCCGTGAGGTGGCCAGCCGAGTGATCGCGGTGCTCAAACCCATCGGAAGGCCCCTTCTCGCCAGGCCCAGACGACGCCAGCGAGAAGCACGCCGAGGAAAACGAACATCTCGATCACTGCCTCGAAGCCCATCTGGGCCACGACAACGGCCCACGGATACATGAACAACATCTCCACGTCGAAAGCGAGAAACACTAGCGTCATCGGATACCAGCGCGCATGGAACCGAGACAACGCGTGCTCGCGGGGTGCCCAGCCCGACTGAAACGGCAGGACCTCGAGGGTATTGGAGGATACGGAGACCGCTCGGCCGATCACGTACAAGGCGCCGATCGCCACCAGGGTCACACCAACGACAATCAACACATTCACATAGGTGGACATGCTGCACCTCTCCTCTTCGGCAGGTGCTCGCCAACACAGTTGACAAGCTGGGCTGCGACCGAATATCGGTCTCCACGGATTCCCCGCAACCACGTGGAGACCGGGACATGAACGATACCGGTTGAACGCGACCAGTTGCCAATCATACCCCTAGAGGGTATGTTTTGTTCGTTGTCAGTGAAGTAGTTTGTCCCGGCCGAAGCCCAGTCCGCCCGCCACTGCCGTTCATCGCGCAATGCACACCGGACCCCTTTTTGACAGGAATCACCCCATACATGTGCGGAACCGAAATTCACGAACCAGCCCCAGTGGCGCCGACACCTGGAACTCCACTGATTGCTCTTGCTACGCAAGGGGAT
>JABBNV010000302.1:2264-2683 GCA_019352125.1 Acidobacteriota bacterium
TGTGCCACCACGGACGCAGTCGCCGCCCCGACGGATGGCGCCACAGAAACGGGCGTGAGGTACGAACTGGCCGGGCTGACTTGTGGGCATTGCGTCCAGACCGTCGAAAGTGCCGTCTCAGGAGTTGCGGGCGTGGAATCGGCCAATATTAACCTCGTCGCCGGCGGCACTTCCACCCTGACGATTTCCGGGTCCGTCGCACCAGCGAAGATTCGTGCCGCTGTGGTCGAGGCCGGGTACACCATAGCGGCAGGTTAGTCGCCCGTTCTCCCCACCCTCCAGACGGATGCCCGCCAAACGCTCCGGAGCGCCAACCCAGCCTGATCCTGTAAACTTCCCAACGACTACTCGGTTCAAGGCCTCGCCCACCGAATTATAGGAAGGACCCTCGATGCGCTCAAGCCATAACGTGCTATCTG
>JABBNV010000302.1:2693-3102 GCA_019352125.1 Acidobacteriota bacterium
ATCTGCGGGGTCCTTGGTGCGGTGGTGCGGGTTGCTAGGCATCGTGCTCGCCATCGCCGCAGGAATCTTGGGCATGCATGTGATTGGCGGAGCCCAAGCAGCCCCGATCACGCTCACCAGCATGAACAGTGCCGCCGCTACACCACAGATCACCGTTGCAGCCGCTTCAATGGCTGAACACCCGGTCTCCTCCCATGCCGCAGTGGCTGGCGAACCGGTCGTTGACGCAACTCAGCCGGATCTGCAAAAAAATCCCGCGGTCTGCGGCTGCGTTCCTGCAGGCTGCGAAGGGTCCATGGCCACACACGGGGCCTGTGTGCCGTCGTTCGGGCCAAGCGTACTCATCGTTGCCGTGCCCAAAATCCTCGCCCCCAGATCCACCGTCACAGCTTTTGCCCTCGTTCTGGGG
>JABBNV010000303.1 GCA_019352125.1 Acidobacteriota bacterium
ACCTCGCGATCACCTCCCCGAACGCCTCGACACATACCTGAACCCAAAAACGATTCCCAACCCGTACACAAACAACTTGACACCAGCCTTCAGTGGTCAGAATTCGCCACGAACACGCAATGCCTACTAAGTAAGAGATATTCTCGTTTCGATCATGACGTGGATTTCCCGAATAACTTTCAGGAGCCCTGTTCAACAAGCGCTCAAATGTCCCAAGCTTCGGTGAGGTTCTTCCTCTATGACACCACTATGGTGGCAGTGATCGTTGCCCCGTGAAGTCCTTTGGCGATGTCAACGAAGCGCAACCCAATCATGTGTGTGCCCGCTCCCAGCGACGGCAAATCACGGGTCACGGGCTGGCCGTTCATGGGGTGGTAATTCCCGGTTGGTTTGCCATCCAGGACAGCCTCGACGAGGGAGCCGGCCGGCCCTTCGAAAGTGATTTGCCGTACTCCCTGGACGGTGTTCAGCGAGATGATGGTGGGGGTTTGCAACTGGATGGGTGCTGTCGGAGCCGTGGTCGCGGACGTAAGCGAGTTCAGAGTCTGGTAGGCAGTGAACTGCGCAGTTCCATCAGGCCCCGGGACGACTTCTGGTGTCACCGACCACATGCCGGCAGAATCGACAGTAGATTCAGCGACTTCCTGGCCCCCGGCCAGGACATACACCAGGGCACCAGCAACGCCGGTGCCACTCAGTAAGGGTAAAAACAGTCCCCGATCCACCGTCGAAACGATGACCGGCTTGGCCAACACTACCGGCGGAGTCGTAGGTGATGGAGTCTGCGTCGAGGTAGCTGACGGGTTCGATGTTGGTTTCACGAGCGGTGCCGGAGCCGGGGCCGGTACCACGCTGGGAGCTCGACTCGGCGTGGCGAATGGTAGTTGCACGGCAGCAGGGTTGATGGCTTTAGGTCGGGTTGCTGGCAACTCCATCAGAGGGGCATCTGCCTTTGGGGGTATAACCAGTGGCGCTGACATCTGAGTGCCGGTGGGTGCTTTGTCGTGTGGAGTCACTACGGTGCCGGAACCAATCGGTGCGGGAGACGGCGCGGGTTCTTTCGTGTTTGACGGTGCCGGATTAATGGTTACTTGTGTTCCGGCCACGGTGTCTTTGGCCACGGGGGTCATAGCCGTCGCTGCAGCTACGATCCCAGCGACAGCGACGGCGGCCGCGATGAAGCTAAGTCCTACGCGGGAGCCCTTAGATACGTGGCTCGCGCCGGATCGAGTAGCGCTAACACCTCCCAGTGGCGTACTGAGGGCAACGGCGTCCATCAAGCCCATGCCGGCTGGCCCCAGAAACAACGGCAACAAGACCATGCCGAGGTTGCGTCCGACGTGGTCTAGTTCTTCGACCAGGATGGAGCATTTGATGCAGGTGGTGAGGTGTTCTTGAACGCGATCTCGATTGCGTTGACTCAGTGTACTGCGGTTGTACTTCCCCAATCGCTCGACAGTCCATTGGCACTTCTCATCTGCCCGGACGTCATTGAGATGTGCTTGTAGCCAGGCGGCACGCAGTCCCTCGCGGGCACGGTACGTCAGAGCGGCCACAGTAGTGGCGCTCATTCCGAGCAGCGGGGCAATGTCGCGCGGGGTCATTCCCTCGACTTCGGAGTACCACAGCACGGTGCGCCATTCGGTCCGGAGGCTTGCGAAGGCGCGCCCGGTGATGGTCTTGTCGATGATCTGGTTTTCAAACGAATCCGCCGGGTCGGCAACGTAGTCCAGAACATCGAGGTCCGTCGTGGGGCCGTAGGTTGATTTCCAGTTCATGGAGATCGAGCGCAAGACCATGTAGAGGTAGGGCCGGAATACTTCACGGGGCCCGGCATTGCTGCGTATAGCGCTAAGGATCCGCAGGAAGGCTTCCTGGACAAGATCTTCCGGATCGTGGTCGTTGGTGAGGGAAGCGGCGGCCCGTAGGCCGGCCTGACGGTGCCTATCCCACAGCTCACCGAAAGCTTCATTGTCTCCGGCGCGGGTGCGTTCGACCAGTTCAATATCTGAAGGTTCGAGAGGAACTTCCTCAGCTGGTTGGAGTTGAGTTTCCATGGGGTGCCGTTCGTGAAAATGGATGCTGAAAGACTGTCGCCTCAGGCTTGGGGCCGCCAGGCCAAGGACTTGAAGTTGTGGCAGACCACAGCAGACGATGCATTCAAAATCTTCTATGACGAGGCGTCCGGGGCATCTTTGCCGGTGGTTGTCAACGTCTAGGGAGTTAATTTAGCACGGTTGCGCGGTTCCAATACAACCAGGGGTCCGGATGCAGCACGAGCGTTTCTTGGCCGAAAACTGGGTCAAAAAAGTCTTGCGAATCCGCGTCATAATCTCCCGGCGAACCACTCTTTACTTATGAACCCCCTTGATTTCGTCATTCCAGGACCTGGTCGGACCGAGGCGAGGGGCAAATGGTGAGGACACTGCCCCTCCCAGGTGGATCGTCGTTGTTGAGTAGAGAGTAGAGAGCAATGCAAGATAGTCGGACTCCGTTAGGAGCTGCCGGTGTGCACCGTGGGCGAAGAGGGGTGATGTCCCTCTTCACCCTCTTCCTGTGTGTGGCGATTGCTGCGATTGGTCTGACGACGGCCAGTATGTTGAGTACCTCGACACCCGCCTCTGCCAACCCCGGTACTCCCGGCGTGACGCAGCCAGGGGTTCCTCTCTACTCCGAGGACTTCTCGGCCACGAGCGCCGCAGGGGCGCCGATCCAAGTCGGGAACTATGTGGGGGCCGCGGCGGCGCAAAATGAGCAATACAAGGCGGACGCTGCGTGGAGCCCCGGGGCTCAGGCCTGTAATGGGTGGATTTTGCGCCAGGGAACCCCGGTCCCAGTCAACGGAACCGTCTTGGCGTTGCCGCAAATTGGTGTGGTCACCAACAACGATCAGTGCAACCGTAATACTGCCTTCTTTGATCTGGGAAATATGGCCTATGCGATGGGCATTTACCAGGGCATGACGGTGGCGCAGGCTCAGGCGAACCAGATCCTCAGCGAATACACGAACTCCACGACCGGTGTCCAGGCTGCCGGTGTGCAGCTGGAAACCAGGACCGCGATCCCGGCCATCGCCGGACACTTCTACGCTGTATCCGGTAT
>JABBNV010000304.1:0-244 GCA_019352125.1 Acidobacteriota bacterium
CACATCCAGCGGGCCCAGCGAGGTGTAGAGCATCCCCTGGTAAAGCTTGGCGTAGTTCATTTTGAAGAACACGTTCATGGTGGAGTCATAGACAGCGCCGTTCATGGCCGACGTGGCGAGGAGAGCCGGAGCGATGAAGGCCGCGTAACTAATCGGTGCTCCACCGGGCCCATGGACGGTACCCACCAAGGCGCCCAGACCGATGCCCATGGAGAGCAGATACAGCACCGGCTCGATGAACCCG
>JABBNV010000304.1:309-1538 GCA_019352125.1 Acidobacteriota bacterium
TGGCCAGCAAGCCGCGGGCAATAACCGCGCGGGTATTGCCCGCATACAGAGCGGCGAAGGGACGGTTACGTGGCTGCAAAATCTGGTCCGTGGCCGGCGTCGTGATACTCATGAGCTCATCCTCTTGGTGAAAATCCTGCGCGAGAGCATCCAGCCCAGGGCGGCCGTTGCCAGCATGAAGAGCACGTGGACCACGCTCAACCACACCGGCTCCGCCATGCCGTAGCTGAGCATCCGGCCTAGCTGCGTGGCGTGCCACAGCGGGGAAATCCAGCCAATCCACTGCAGAAACCACGGCAGCGTGCTCAACGGGAAGAACGTCCCCGAGAACAAGAACAGCGGCATCACTACAAAGCGCTGCACCAAAGCGAACTGGCCCTTGTCCTGCGTTTGCGTGGCAACGTACGCCATCAGGGGCAGGCCAAAGGAAAGTGCGCAGAGCGTGGCCGTAATAACCGTCAGCCACCCCCACGGGCTGGGCGAGGCCCCAAAAAGCACCACAATCACGTAGTAGATCAGTGTGGGCCCGGCAATGCGCAGGGACACGGCAATAATGTGTCCCTCGGCAATTTGGGCCGGTGTCAACGGGGAGGCGTGCGGGCCAAAGAACTTCCTGGTCCACTTGAATCCGCCCATGATGGGAAACATGAACTCCCCCGTGGCACTCATCATTGCCGCCGAGGCAACCAGTGCAGGCGCCAAAAATGTCAGGTAAGAAACGCCTGCGAAGTTCCCGGAGCCGTTGGCTGAGATGAGCGAGGCCATCCCCACCCCCATGGCGAACAAGTAGGCCAAGGGAGAACCCACGCTGATGGCCACGACGCTCACCGCGTAGGATCTCATGGCGCGCAGGGTGTGTTCCGCGAAGTACCAGGAACCGAACCGCTCCGCTTTGGCAGCAGACACTCCGGGGGTCAGCGGAACGTGCAGCACGGAACGGTTGTCCGAGGCGGCAGGCGTAGCCTGACTTGACGAGGCTGGTTGGTTAGTCAATGAGACTCCGCCCCGTCAGCCGCAGGAACACGTCTTCCAGCGAGGACCGTCGGATCAACGATGTCAGTGGGTGCAGCCCCCGTGCCGCCACCTGATCCAGCGCCGCTTCGCCGTCGTCCGTATAAATCAGTACGCGGTCCGGAAGCGTCTCCACGCGATCGCCGATACCGGTCAATTCACCGGCAACCGTGGTGTTGCGCTCGGATCCGAAACGCACCTCCAGCACCTCGCGAGTC
>JABBNV010000304.1:1548-3088 GCA_019352125.1 Acidobacteriota bacterium
TCATCGATCGCGGCTCCCCGGGGATGGCCAACAACACGTTCCAGGTGGTCCGAAAGATGTTCAACTTCGCCGTTGAACGCGACATCCTCCCTTTCTCCCCTTGCAACCGTGGTGTTGCGCTCGGATCCGAAACGCACCTCCAGCACCTCGCGAGTCGAGTACTGCTTAATGAGCGACGACGGCGAACCCTCCGCCATGATTTTGCCCTTGTCCACCACCACCAAGCGATCGCACAACTGCTCCGCCTCGTCCATGTAGTGCGTAGTAAGGATGAGCGTGGTGCCAGCTTCCTTGAGGCGGAAGAGCCTGTCCCACAGAATGTGGCGGGCCTGCGGATCAAGCCCGGTGGTGGGCTCATCCAACAGGAGAATCTTGGGTTCATTGATCAGCGAGCGCGCGATCGTCAGACGGCGCTTCATCCCGCCGGAGAGGTCATCCACCTTGGCGTTGGCCTTGTCCGTCAGTTGCGCAAACTCCAACAGCTCATCGGCCTTGGGCTTGAGGTAGCTCATTGGAAGCCCAAAATAGCGGCCGTACACAATGAGGTTGTCGCGGACCTTGAGTTCCTCATCCAGATTGTCCTGTTGCGGCACGACACCCAAGTGCGCCCGCACCTGGGGTCCATGCTCTTCGGGGTCCAGCCCCATGATCGTCAAGGAACCGGATGTTCGCTGGGATACCCCACCGACCATCCGCATCGTAGTGGATTTTCCTGCGCCATTAGGGCCAAGAAGCCCAAAGGACTCGCCGGCTGGAACATCGAAGGAGATGCCGTCTACCGCCGTGAAGTCACCGTAAGTTTTGGTGAGTTCGTGGGCGGAGATAACAAAGGGGGCCGAGTGATGGTGGGGGTCATTGTGAGACACCTAACTAAGGTAGTACACATTTTCGATCATCGTAAGACCCCGGACATAATCACAAGAGCTGGGGATAGGTGCCCCGCCCGTCCCCACCCCAACGAGGGCACTTACCCTCGGAGGACTTCTAGCCGGGCACGGTATTCGGTCTCGTCGATCTCACCACGGGCGTAGCGCTCACGCAGAACCTGCTCGGCACCGCTGTGCAAGGAGAAATGGCGGTTTCGGTGCCAGCTGCGTCGGCCAAGGAAGATCAGGGCGCCAATGAGGAGGATCCAAAAGATGGGGAAGATGATGAACCACCCGCCCATGCCTGAACCCCAGTGGCCCATGTAGGCAGGAACGGTAGCGAGGGCGGAGCCTGTGGTCAGGGACGTCAACATGGTGTTCACACTTTCTTCGTTCGCGCCGATTTTCGGCTTGTACTTACAGTGTGCTCGCTGGTGCAGGTGCTGCACGTCTGCCTGGGGGAGCAATTTTGCACGGTCGCGATGCTCCCCGCGGAGTAGACCGCCTACTCCAAGGACCAGCCCGCGGTGACCAATCCAGACTCATAGGCAAGAACAACCAGCTGGGCCCTGTCCCTGATGCCCAGCTTGCCGAGAATGCGTGAGACATGGGTCTTGGCTGTCAGTGGCGCGATGAACAGGCGTTCGGCAATCTCCGCGTTGTTCAGCCCCTCC
>JABBNV010000305.1 GCA_019352125.1 Acidobacteriota bacterium
TCCCAAAGCTCTCCTGGTTGTGGCCTCAACGGTTGGCGAACCGTTCCCCTGCGGTGACCATGATGCCTACTGGGAAGTATTTACGACGCCGTGATTCGAGCCTCATGGTAGAAAAGTTGGTCGGAATTTTGGCTCCTTTGGACGTGTTGCATCGGGAGCAGGCAGCCGTGAAATTGCCCATCGTCGTGGCACCGCCTCGGGACCACGGGTAGTGGTGATCGCCGTGTTGTGCAGGCCTTTTACAACGCACCAGCCAGAACTTATCGAACTCGCATCGTCCTCCAGCGCGAGCGAATCCCTCAGACCTTTGAACGGCGGAAAATAGGCGGGTCGGGTCAGTAGGTACCGGGCGGGTGCGGGCAATGGCTCGAACAACCAATATGACGGCGACGACCCCTCCCGCAACGGCGAATGGGAGGCTGTGATGGGTAGTCCATTGGATGACCGTATCGATGATGGTGAACTGAGAAAGCATGTGGTTGGGTGATCCTTTCAACTCGTCCGAAACCATGCGTAGATCGTGGTGCAGACAAACAAACGCCCCACTCACCGTGTGGCGAATGGGGCGTTTGTTTGGGGACGTCTTAGAAGTCGTCATCCGATACGGCAGGTGAGGTCCGGCGTGCGGCTACCGGCTTCGAAGCGGCTACCGGAGCCTTGCGTGGAGCAGGAGCACTCTTGCGCGGTGCTTCGTCCTCGTCCACAGCGGCATCCTCGTCGTGCTGACGAGCAACCTTGCTCACCTTGGCTGTTGCCCAGTTGAGGTCGGGGGAGACGGACTTTGCAGTGAAGCCGTACTGGGTAATTTCCTTCTCAACGAATTCACCATCGGTAAGGACGCCGAACGTCTTTTTGAAGGTGTTCAACCGGGCGATGATGTTGACCCGGTCGCCCTTCTTCAAGCTTGCTGCGACATTGTCCGCCAAAGAATCGAAAGTGGAGAACCCGAGATAATGGGTCTTTTCGCTGTCCGTGCCGCGTTCGCCTTCGTTCACAGCGATCTTGACGATCGCGCGACGCTTGCCCGCGGAGTTGGTGACGACTCGGGGGTCTTCGGTGAGGTTGCCGGTGAAGGGGAGGTTGTACATGTGGATGTACCTTTCAAAAGGCCCATAGGGGCTGCTGGGTGGGAATCAAAGGAGTTTGACTCTCACTACATGTCTATGCCTGGACATGCTCGACAGCTGACAACTTTTGCTCAGCTCGACTGCTCGTAATCGATACCGTCTTCTTCGGGACTCAGCCGGCCGTCGCTAATGAGCTGGAGGATAGTTTCCCGCAAATGACCCAGAACGACGGCAGGGGTTTCCTTCGTTGCCTGGGAAAGCATCGACGTCAAGAACATGGCGACCTGAACGGCGCCGCCGAGCAAGTCTCGAGGATCACGGCCGTCCGCAAGGACGTCAACGAACAGCACATCCTCCACCGTTAACCCGTTGTCACCGATGACTCGTTCAACGAGCGCCAAACCGGCGAGGGTGCTGTCAGCTGGGGGAGCGTGCTGGATGAGTGGATCTGCCACGGAATGTTCCTTAGAGGGTTTGGATATCACGACCGGCAAACTTTTCACCAATCACCCTCTATGTGTGCGGCAGGCCTGACATCCTCCCCGACCTTACAGAAAGGGGGTCCTGCCAGATCCACGCTAAGCGGCGGAAATGTCCGCCTCGTCAGCTTCAGATCCAAGGACGAACCATTCACCAGTAGTGGCTGACTTGCTGCTGAGACGCTTCCAACGTGCGGAGTCCAAACCAACCTTCTGCAACAGTTCATCCATCTCACCAGCAGTGTATGCACCGCCACTGGTGAGCAGAACAATTCGGTCGCCGTTGGGAGTGACGCACAAATACGACTTGCCAGGCTCTGGTAATTGGGGGCAGCTAATGATCCGGTTTCGTGACCGGACGGCGCTTTCACCCCGGATAACCTTCCCCATCAGACCAGATTCGCGGGGACGGATCGAAATAACTGCGAACCCGGAAGCCGACCGGTGATCATCCAAGGTGATGATGTTATCCGGGGCTGTGTCAGCACCTGAATCCGTACCGTCTGTGACTACTGACGCGGATACGGTTGCTGGTTTCATTTTCGCTGGCTTCGGTAATTCAACATTGCGCAGTTGCTGATATTTGGCAGCAAAGTCGATGACCGCAGCGGGCGGGCGTACTTCGGCGACAGCATCAGTACTGACGGGGATTGCACTGGACACTTTGAGCTCTTTCGTTGTAATGGTCTCTTCAATTCCGGATTCGTCATCAGCGACCGAAATAGTGTTCACGGAGACCCTCCCGGACACACGGATGACGTCACCGACGCGTGGCACCTGGTTGCGACGGCGAAGGCCGCTCAAAGTGGAATCCCACATGACACACCGGATCGTCATCGTTGCCGATTCGAGGGTGAAATTGGCGCGCCGGCCGCCACTGTAAGCTTTCTCATCCCAAGAAGACACCACGCCGCCAGTAACGACACCATCGCCGTCTGTGGATGAGATCGAATCCAGGGGTTCGTAAACGCCGGAGTAGTCATTCAACGGCAGGTTGCGCAGGTGATCTTCCATCGACGCCATCGGGTGAACGCCCAGTGACACGCCCAAGCGAGCACGTTGCCGGGTGGATCGCTCCACCGACGTCCACTCAGCTTCAACTGGCCGAACATCAGTGGCCATGGCTGCGCGAAGGATCAGGGCATGGCCGAGCCGTGGGCCCAACGAATCCAGCGCACCAGCTTCGATGAGCCCCTGCATGGCAACAACGGAAAGTTTCTGGGCCACGCCGTCCGGGTTAACCGTCCTGACACGAGTCATCAGATCGTGCAAAGAACTGAACGGTCCGTTCGCTTCACGCTCAGCAACAATGGATGCCCCGGCAGCGCCGACACCTTTCACTTCAGCGAGCCCAATGCGCACCTCACCATTGACTGCCGAGGTGCTGGACAAAGAGACGTTCACATCCGGTGCCGTGACCGCGATTCCATCGTCGCGCAACGAGGACAGCGCGGTTAGGCGCTTTTCGTCCTTGTCGGCGACTGCAAGAATCGCGGCACCGTATTCGACCGGCCAGCCAGCTTTCAGGTAGGCCGTCCAAT
>JABBNV010000306.1:0-360 GCA_019352125.1 Acidobacteriota bacterium
CCTGAGCACCGTGTTCTGGTGGGGGCTGTACATACTTGCGCTGGCCGCCGTCGTTATCTTCCGTGGTGCATTGCCACTGATTCGTTCGCGTCGGTGGCCGCTGCGAGTGAAAGAGGTCAGGCAGGAAAATAACTCCACTGTGAGCGTCACCGTGACCGGTCCTGGTGTTCGCCATCTCAAAGCACAGGGCGGGCAGTTCTTCTCTTGGCGGTTCATGGATGGCCCTGGGTGGAGCAGTGCCAACCCCTATTCGCTTTCTGCGGCGCCTACACCCAACGAGCTACGCTTCACCGCCGGCACCGTTGGCGACGGCTCACTGCGGCTCAAGCACCTCAAGGCCGGGACTCGCGTCCACGTGGA
>JABBNV010000306.1:370-2644 GCA_019352125.1 Acidobacteriota bacterium
GGAGGGGCCGTTTGGACGAATGCATGCCGGAGCTGCCACCCGAAGCAAGGCGTTGCTGATCGGCGCGGGGATGGGTATCACGCCCATGCGAGCGTTGCTTGAATCCTTACCTGGTGGCCCCGAAGACTTAATGATCATTCATCGCTACAGCACCCCGAATGACCTAATTCTGCATCGAGAAATAAAGCAGCTGGCCCAACAGCGGCGCGCACCGTATTTCATGGTGGAGGGCTCCAGAATTCCGCACAGACGCAGCTGGCTGCCGCAAGCACTGGCTAACTATACGGATGCGGATGCACTGCTGGCCTATTGCCCAGACCTAGCGGAACGTGATGTCTATATCTGCGGGCCCGATGCCTGGATGCAAGCAGTTGCGCGAGCAGCCCGACAAGCTGGGATACCCCGGAATCAGCTCCATATTGAACACTTTTCCAACTAGCCACTGACCGAACAGACCAAGGATTCTCATGAGACGCATCATTTATTGGCTAATGGGTACAGCCACCGTCTTGGTGCTGCTATTTAGCTATCACACGTCGCTGCAAAGCGTTGCTCCCAAGCAGCAGACGGTAGCTATTGGACCCCTCACTGCGGGCAATGTCAGCTCCGGTTCGTCGGCAACTCCCAGCGCCTCCGCCGACGCTTCGGCGCCAGCATCTACCTCTGCTGCGCCCTCGGCTTCGTCCTCCTCTTCTGCTGCTACTTCCACGCCCTCCACCACGGGAACATCCGGGACCTCCGGCACGTTTACCGGCACATCGGTTGATACACGTTTCGGTCCTGTACAGGTACAGATCACCGTCAGCGGCGGAAAAATCACGGCAAGTAACGCCGTGGTCTACCCCACCGAGAGTGGACGTGACCGGCAAATAAATGCCTACGCGGTTCCGGCCCTCAACAAGGAAACTCTTGCTGCGCAGAGCTCCTCGATCGACATGGTGTCCGGAGCCACCTACACCTCGCAGGGGTACCTCTCCAGTCTGCAATCGGCGTTGGATCAGGCACACCTTTAATGCTCCCGGCGGAACAGCAGAGTTGGGGTGTGAAAGCCTTCGTAGAACCCGTGATGGGCTCCACCGCTTCTCTGCATATCCGTGCCGAGAATCCTGATGGAGAAGGCCTGTCCCAGGCGGCCGCGGAAGCATTTGCTGTGTTGCACCGAGCGGACAGGGTTTTTTCCACCTGGAATCCAGGTAGTGATTTGATGCGCCTGCGCCGCTACGAGCTTGCCCCAGAACGCGCAGATCCGTGGATTGAAGAAGTTCGGGAGCTAACGACGGCGGCCACCAGAGCTACCCAGGGGCTCTTCACGGCTGAGCTAACTGGACCGGACGGATCTTTCGGCTGGGACCCCACGGGAATAGTCAAAGGATGGGCAGTGGATCACGCCTCCGCTGTTCTGCGCGAAGTAGACGGCATCGCCTTCTGCCTGAACGTGGGCGGGGACTTGGTAGCGTCGGTTGGCACGGGTGCGCTTCCGGCTGACCTTGCTCTCACCTGGCGGGTTGGCATTGCGGATCCATACCAGCGCGGCTCCGTCACCACCATGGTGGAAGTTCGGAACCAGGCTCTGGCAACATCAGGAAGTGGCGAGCGCGGCAACCATATTGTGGATCCGCGCACCGGAGGCCCCGCGAAAAGTTCGCTGAGTTCGGTGACCGTCACTGGGCCGGAATTGACTTGGGCTGATGTCTGGGCCACCGCCTGCTTTGTTGACCCCAGCGTCATTTCGCATGCTCCGGACGGGTACCGCATCAGCGCGAGCCACCCCGCGGCAGTGCAATAACGGACCATGGCTCCCCCAGCCGTGGGGTGGGCGCGTTACCGAGCCCACCCCACATATTGGTCTAACTATTTTCCAGCAGGGATGACAGCAACGACGTCGATCTCCACCAGGATGTTGGCCAGCTGGGATCCCACCGTGGTGCGCACCGGGTAAGGCTCGCTGAAGAATTCCTTGTACGCCTCATTGAATTCGGCAAAATCTGCCAGATCCGCCAGATGTACGGTGGTCTTGACACAGTCATCCATGGTGAGGCCGCGCTCGGCAAGGATGGACTGAACGTTGCGCAGCACCTGGCGTGTCTGGTCTGCCACTGATTCCGGCACCGCGTTGTCCGCGTTCACGTTCTGAGGGCCAAAGCCTGCCGTGTAGAAGAACCCATTCGCTTCTACGCCCTGGCTGTAGGGTCCAGCTGGCTGGGGTGCGTTGGACGTGTGGAAATAAAGTTTCTTTAATATATTAAGTGATATGAAATTAGTAATAGTAGAATC
>JABBNV010000306.1:2654-3080 GCA_019352125.1 Acidobacteriota bacterium
GCGTTGGACGTGTGGAATCCGGTCTTGGATGCGGAGGTCATTGATGCTCTCTTTCGATTTTCTTTAGTGAACTCTTCTGGACAAACTTCGCAAGGCGCTTAGGCGTACAGCCGGCCAGCGTTTTCGACGTCTGGCCGGAATGAAGCGTAGGCAGTGGCGATAATGCCAATCAGGGCTATCACCGCCGCGTACACGATCACGGGCCACACGTTGCCAAAGGCAGCAGACAGCGCGGTAGCAATCAACGGTGCAAACCCGCCACCAATCGTGTTTGAAATTTGGTAGCCAATGTTGACTCCTGTGGTGCGGGCTTCCACATCGAACATCTCCACCAACATTGTCTGCAAGGTGCCCTGCATTGCAACACCGGGGATCACAAAGCCGATGATCATGCCTAGCCAAATCAGGATGGCTACCTGAGTGCCA
>JABBNV010000307.1 GCA_019352125.1 Acidobacteriota bacterium
CCGCCACCACCAGGAAGTAGCCGGGGAATCCCATCTGGGTGATGACGCCAACTTCAAAGTCCGCCTGCTTGCGCACATGGTCCGGAATGCCGTTGGGGTAACGGTAGTGCAGCCCTGTCTCAACTTCCTTGACGAACCAGGACTGCTCGTCCTCGCCGTCCGGCGCCGGGAACTTGGGCATGTAGTTTGCCTTGGTGTTGAACTCCACGTTGCACCGCTCCGCAATGAGCAGCGTGTTGTCACAGGCATCCGGGTGATCGCGGAAGAGGGCGCGCATTTCCTGCGGAGACTTCAGATAGAACTCATCGGCGTCGAACTTGAACCGTTTGGGGTCCGCCATGGTGGAGCCGGACTGCACGCACAATAGGGCAGCATGCGCGGCTGCGTCCTCGGCGTGGGTGTAGTGGAGGTCATTGGTGGCTACCAGGGGCAGATTGAGCTCCTTGGCCAGCTTGAGCAGATCGGCCGAAACGTTCTTTTCAATATCCAGCCCGTGATCCATCAACTCACAAAAGTAATTGTCAGCGCCAAAGATGTCCCGAAAATCGCTGGCCGCCTGAACCGCTTCGCGGTAGAGACCCAGCCGGAGCTTGGTCTGTACTTCACCGGAGGGGCAACCGGTGCTAGCAATCAAACCCTTGCCATAAGTCTGCAGCAGGTCACGGTCCATACGGGGCTTGTAAAGGTAACCCTCCAACGACGCCAAGGAGGACATTCTGAACAAGTTGTGCATGCCCTCAGTGGTCTCGGACCAGAGCGTCATGTGCGTGTAAGCACCGGCACCGGAAACGTCGTCGCGGCCGCCTCCGCCCCACTTCACACGGGTCTTGTCCGCACGGGCGGTACCGGGGGTCAGATAGGCCTCGACGCCCACAATCGGCTTGATTCCGGCACTCTTGGCCTTGCTCCAGAAGTCAAAGGCACCAAAGACGAAGCCGTGGTCAGTGGTTGCCAGGGAGTCCATGCCCAGTTCATTCGCATGCTCAAACAGGTCCGTTAGCCGAGCTGCACCGTCCAGCATGGAGTACTCAGTGTGATTATGAAGATGGACGAAGGAGTCTGTACTAGCCACGCCACAAGTCTAGTGCTCGGGGGCCCGCTCGACGGGCATCCGGGGCGACTCGCGGAACCCGCGCGGAAGTGGCACATTGCCACATGCAAACGGAGTCAGTCAAACGCAGCAAAGCTAGCGAATACCACCGTCAAGAGCGCGCAGTGCGTAGCCCAAATCCTCTGGATATTCACTAGTAACCTCTACCCATTCCCCCGTTTCGGGGTGAGCGAAGCCCAGCTGGCGGGCGTGCAACCACTGCCTGGTGAGCCCCAGCTCGGCCGCCAAACGCGGGTCTGCACCGTAGGTAAGATCCCCCACACACGGGTGCCGCAGAGCAGAAAAATGTACACGAATTTGGTGCGTGCGCCCGGTTTCCAGATGCACTTCCACTAGCGCTGCGCGACCAAAGGCCTCCAGCACCTCGTAATGCGTGACGGAGGGGCGTCCATCTTCGATGACGGCAAAGCGCCAGTCATAGCCTGGGTGCCGGCCAATGGGTGCGTCGATAGTTCCCTTCAGGGGATCTGGCAGGCCCTGCACCAGCGCGTGATACACCTTGTCCACCGTGCGCTCCTTGAAGGCCCGCTTGAGGCCTGTATAGGCGTGCTCGGTTTTGGCCACCACCATCAGGCCAGACGTTCCTACGTCCAGCCGGTGCACAATCCCGGCACGCTCAGGGGCTCCCGAGGTGGAGATGCGGTATCCGGCAGCGGCCAAGGCGCCCACCACGGTAGGTCCAACCCAGCCCGGAGAGGGATGAGCGGCCACACCTACAGGCTTATCGATCACCACAAAAGAATCATCATCCAGGACAATTTTCAGACCATCCACGGCCTCCACCACCATGGCCAGCGGGTCACGCCGCACAGGTACGTTGACCCGTACCATGGTGCCCGGCCGCAGCTTGTCCGCCTTGGCCAACGCTCTACCTTGGGGATTTCTGGCTTCCATGGCCAGCACATTGCCTTCGGTACACAGCAAGGCGGCCGCGGAACGAGAGACGTCCATCAGCGCGGCCAACGCAGTGTCCACCCGCTCGCCGTCATGCTCCGGGCCAATCTCAAAGTCAAGTGTCTGCGCTATCTCAGGCATCCTTGGTCTCTTCAACTGGCTCCGGGCGGTGGCGGCCAAACGGTATGCCCTTGAGCGTCAGAATGCAGATCAGGATCACCGAGCCAACAATGGAGGAATCCGCAATGTTGAAGATGGCGAAATGGGGGAAGGCGATGAAGTCCACCACGTGACCCATGCCAAAGTACGGGTCACGGAAGAGCCGGTCCGTCAGGTTCCCCAGCGAACCGCCCAGTAGCATCCCGCAGGCAATGGCCCACCAACGGGAACCGAGTTTGCGGGCCTGCACCAGAATCACCGCAGCAACAACGGCCATGGCAAGGGCAAAGACCCACGTGATGTTCTCGCCGATCGAAAAAGCCGCACCGGCGTTGCGAATGTAGATCCAATCCAGCAGGCCCGGAATCACGTGCGTGATCTGGCCCTCGACCATGGTGCCGGTGACCCACAGTTTGGTGAGCTGATCCAGCCCGTATGCCAGCACAGCAAACCCAGCCAACAGGGTCAAGAGTGAGCCCAACGGACGCTCAGGGTAGGTGCGCTTCGCGGCGCCAGCTGGCTGTGCTGAGGCCTGATCACTGCGGGGCGTGAGCTCAGGGTCGTTCATTGGATCAGTACTCATCGTTCTTCCAGTCAAGGGCAATCATTGGGGCAATTGAAGCTACGGACATAGCAAAGATGGCCGGTGGCTGGACAGAGCCAGCCTCCGGCCATCGAAGGTTTCGTTCCTATTGTGCTAGGAAACAGATCCGCCTTCAGAGGCATCCGGTGCAGCCACGGAACCCTGGGTGTCCAGATCGCGGAGCTGACCCTGAATGTACGTCTTCAGACGTGAGCGGTAGTCGCGCTCGAAGCCGCGGAGCTGCTCAACCTTGCGTTCCAGTACGGAGCGCTGCTGTTCCAGAGCGCCCAAGGTCTTGCGGCTCTTCTCCTGTGCGTCATTGACTAG
>JABBNV010000308.1:0-1431 GCA_019352125.1 Acidobacteriota bacterium
AGGCCTGACCGTGAACCGCCTCTGCGCTTCGGGGCTGTCCGCGGTGATTTTGGCTTCGCACATGGTGAAGTCCGGCGCTGCGGACCTTGTGGTGGCCGGCGGAGTGGAGTCGATGAGCCGGGCCCCGTGGGTTCAGGAAAAGCCCACCAAGGCGTTCGCCAGGCCCGGAGACTCCTTTGACACCTCCATTGGCTGGCGCTTTGTGAATCCGCGGTTCACCGATGGGGCGCTCTCCCGTGGGGGGAAGATGACGTTCTCCATGCCCGAAACGGCGGAGGAGGTGGCCAGGGTCTACAACATTTCCCGTGAAGACGCGGATGCATTTGCCGTTCAATCTCACGAGCGCGCGCTCGCAGCCATCGCGGCTGGCCGCTTCGCCGAGGAGATAGTGCCGGTTACGGTACCGGGCCGGAAAGGCGAGACGGTAGTGAACACGGATGAGGGGCCTCGCCCGGGAACGACTGTCGAAGTGCTGGCCGGGCTGCGCCCAGTGGTGAAGGGTGGCACCGTGGTCACCGCCGGAAATGCCAGCACCCTCAATGACGGCGCCTCCGCGATCATTGTTGCCTCCGAAGCAGCCGTGAAGAAGTACGGGCTGACGCCACGCGGTCGCATCGTGGAGGGCGGCTCGGCTGGCGTGGCTCCGGAAGTGATGGGCATCGGCCCTGTTCCGGCAACTCAGAAGGTGCTGGCCCGGGCCGGCTGGAGCATTGGTGACCTGGACGCCGTCGAACTTAATGAGGCCTTCGCTTCCCAGAGCCTGGCCGTGATGCGCCAGCTTGGCTTGGATCAAAGCATTGTGAACCGCGACGGCGGTGCGATCGCTTTGGGGCATCCCTTGGGTTCCAGCGGCTCGCGTCTGGTGGTGACGTTGCTGTCTCGGATGGAGCGCGAGAACGCTCACCGCGGCTTGGCTACGCTTTGTGTAGGCGTCGGTCAAGGCACCTCGCTGCTGATCGAGCGCGCGTGATAGGGCGAGCGTGATCGAGCGAGCCTGACGGCACTGCCAGACGCGCCAAGAGCTGCGCCGTGGCTATAGTCGAGGTATGGAGCAGCGAGAATTAGGCAAAACAGGCCGGCAAGTTTCTGTGGTGGGTTTGGGCACGTGGCAGCTCGGGGCAGATTGGGGCAACGTTGACCCCCGGGAAGCCAGCGCCATCCTGGACGCTGCGGTGGATTCCGGCGTGACGTTCTTTGATACTGCGGACGTCTACGGGGACGGCCGGAGCGAGCAAGCCATCGGGGCGTATCTAGCAGACAATCCGGGCCTGGACATCACGGTGGCCACCAAGATGGGCCGCCGCATGAACCAACTACCGGAGAACTACACGCTGGCCAACTTCCGGCAGTGGGTGGACCGTTCGCGGCGCAACCTCCGCACGGATTGCCTGGATCTGGTGCAGCTGCACTGCCCGCCCACTCCTGTCTACA
>JABBNV010000308.1:1441-3069 GCA_019352125.1 Acidobacteriota bacterium
CCCGAGGTTTACGATGCGCTGCAGACCCTGGTCAATGAGGGCGCCATCAAGAACTTTGGCGTCAGCGTGGAGCGCACGGATGAAGCCCTCGAGGCCATCAAGCACGGCACGGCCACCGTGCAGATCATCCTGAACGCCTTCCGGCTCAAGCCCTTGGATGAAGTTCTGCCAGCGGCAAAGACGGCCCGCGTCGGCATCATCGCCCGTGTGCCACTCGCCTCGGGGCTGCTCTCGGGAAAGTACTCCAAGGACACGACATTCGCTGAAAATGATCACCGCAACTACAACCGAAACGGCGAAGCGTTCGACGTAGGGGAGACCTTCTCTGGCGTTGACTTTGAAAAGGGTCTCCAAGCGGTGGAAGACTTCAAGAAGCTGGTACCCGCCGGGGCAACAACGGCCCAAGCGGCCATGGCCTGGATTACCATGCAGGACGGCGTCAGCAGCGTGATTCCGGGGGCCAGAAGCACGGAACAAGCCCGCGCCAACGCCGCCTCCACCCAGATACTGGACCAACTTGGTGCGGACTTCAACAACAGCGTCAAGGATATCTATGACGCTTACTTCCGCGAGAGTGTTCATTTCCGCTGGTAGGTTAAACGGTAGTCTGCCGGCCGCTGGCCGGTCCGACGCGGGCCGAAAAGGATGTGGATATTCCGTATCCGGTTATTCTTTTTGTTCCTGTATGACCGCTCCAGGCGCCCGAGCCCCTCGCGCTGATGCAGAGCGCAATCGACAGCGTGTGTTGGACGTTGCCAGTTGAGTCTTCGCTGAGAGGGGCCCGGAGGCAACGCTGAACGACGTCGCCCGTGCGGCCGGTGTGGGCATGGGGACGGTGTACCGGAAGTTCGCGGATAGGGAAGCGCTTTTTGAAGGTCTCTTTGACGCGAAATTTGACGCTCTGGTGGACCTGGCTGAGCAAGCATCAAAGCGCCCCGGTCCCGGCGTTGCGTTAAGGGAACTACTGCTGGGTGTGATCAGCCAACGCGCTTCCGATCGCGGATTGGATGCCATCCTGACCTCCCCGGGCGGGGGCACCTGCTTCGCGGAGGAAATGGAGCGACGGTTATCCCCTACGACGGATCGCCTTGTTGCTCCGGACATTGAAGCCGGCAACTCAGAACCGACTTCACCGGATCCGAGATCTGCATCCTGGGTTTCATGGTGGGCAAGGTTGCTGACATCACCCGCGAATCGGACTCGACGGTGTGGCAACGCTTCGCCCAGATATTGATCGATGGAACCAGGCCAGCTCCGGGGGATATCCTGGCCGTACCTGGCCCGCTTTCATTCGAAGAAAACGTGGCCGCGCTTGGACGCGCCGGCTGACCAGCCAAATGGGACAGACCCAATGAATGGAGCCTCCCGATGCCAAACGTGGAAAACAGCTCGACCAGTGCGTGTTGCTAAAGGCGTTTCGGTGGTTTCTGGGCGAGTGTTGATGTGTGTGGCGTGATGTGATCTGGGATGAGGTGTGGGCTGTGATCGGCCCGTTGTTCCCGAAGGTCTAGTCCATAGTGGGGCCGCCGGTGGATCGGCGCACGGTGGTTGAGGCGACGGCCTTGCGGTTCCGGGGCAGGCTCGCCCTGGCGGGACGTGCCGGAACGGTTCAGGAACTGGAACACGAT
>JABBNV010000309.1 GCA_019352125.1 Acidobacteriota bacterium
CCGCGCATCAGCGCCGAGTTCCTGGCGAATGAGCGCTTGGATCACCTCTGAGGACACTGGTGGGGCGCCGTCTTGCAGGCGAGATAATTCCACCTGGTACTCCGTTGGCACCACATCCGGACGCGTAGACAGCATCTGGCCCAACTTAATGAAGACAGGGCCCAACTCTTCAAGTGCGTGCCGCAGACGTTCCGGGCTTGAACTGCTGGTAGCTGGCCCGGACGTTGCTCCCAGGTGCCACTTCTCGATGCCGGTAGCGCCAACCAGGAAACCTAGTCCGTGCCGCGTGAGAATTTCAGCAACTTGGCCAATCCGCTCCAGTCGTGTGTTCATTGGGTCCTCACTTGCGCGGCGGTTCTGCCATCCAGGTTGTATCCGTAACGAAGATAGCCGCCTGCGTACGGCGCTCAAAACCAAGTTTCGCCAGCAGGGAAGATACATAGTTTTTGACGGTTTTCTCGGCCAAATACATCTCGCTGCCAATTTCCCTATTCGTCAGCCCCCGGCCGATCAACTTGAGTACCCGAGCTTCCTGAGGTGTCAGGGCGGCAATGCGTGGATCTGTCCGCGCGGGTTCGGCCAGGCCCTGAATAACCTTCGCTACGATCTCCGCATTGAACAGCGTCTCGCCCTTGGCTGCCCGACGCAGGGACCTCAGCAGATCCGTTCCGTCAATTTCTTTGAGTACGTAACCGGCCGCACCAGCCAATACGGCCCCGCGCAGAGCCTGCTCGTCTTCGTAACTAGTAAGAATGAGACAGTTCAGATCCGGATCCACGGACCGCACATCGCGGCAAACCTCAATACCCGTACCATCGGGTAGCCGTGCATCCAGAATAGAAACATCCGGGTGGAGCGCGGGGATGCGCCGCGCGGCCTCCAACGCTGATCCGGACGAGCCGACTACTTTGAAGCCCTCGCCCTCTAACAGGTCTTTCAACCCGCGTCTCACGAGCTCGTGGTCATCAAGTATGAAGACCGTAATAGGCGCCACTTTTGGTGGCGCTGTGCCCTGCTCTGGCACAACAGACTGATCCATGCTCAAGGCCCTTCGTGTCCCGATGAAGGGCTATCCAGATCGAAAACGTCGTGTCACCGATGTGTCCGTCTGCCCTTGTCTTCTGACGTTCGTGTAAATCATTCTGCCGGATCCTCCCCACATGGGCTAGAGTCCAAGGTCCCTTGGCCGTCCATCAATGGAGTGCGGAGTCAACAGGTTAGAGCGTGGTTAGCCGCGCTCTCGCAAGGCTATAGACGCCGTAGGCAATTAGTCCAACGCCGATGAGTATCAAGATGGCCTCGCCGAAGGGAAGCGCGGCAAGTGCCTTGATGGCCCCGTCAAGGCCTGACGCGTCCTTGGGGTCAACTTTGATGGCGGCAATCACTAACAGAACTCCCAGGGTCATGATGGCGATGCCCTTGGCTACATAGCCAGCGATTCCGAGCACGTCAACTGCTGTTCCCGCATAACCTGAAGGCAGAGTGATGTCCTGATGGAACTTCCTGCGCGCTCCCTTGAAAATGAAGTAGCCACCAATACCCGCTGTAGCCAAGCCCACCACGACCAGTAACAGCTGTCCTCCTGGAAGCGACAGAATAGTTCCGCTCGCCTGGCGCGCGCTGGCGCCGGAGTTGGTAGGGCTACGAACAATCAAGGACATGGCAGTCGAAGCAAGGGCGGCGTAGGTGGCGCCCTTCGTTAGCGATACCAAAGAACGGACCCACCTCTTCTTGGATGATGAGCCAATTCCCAGGGCTGCTTGAAGGACCAGCCATACGGCGAGTCCGGTCAGCCCAATGAAGGTAATCCAAATAATGATCATCCCGCCCGGAAGCACCAAGATTTGTGCGAACGCTCCGGTCTGGTCCGACTCACCGCCTTGGTGCTGTGAGACTCTAATGGCCAAGTAGCCCATCAACAGATGCATGAGTCCACTCGCGGCGTAGCCGATGCGTGCCACTGTGCCCAACGCGCGGCTGTTACCCGCCCGGCCTACAACGCGCCGGGCACCGCTGGCGGCGCTCACGTTCCGTCTCTCTGAGGTTGTGAGTGTTTACCGAGGATGCGTTCGCCCACAATACAGAGCAGAACCGGCAGCGGCGAACGTCGTCGTCGGCGAGCTTTGAGGAAGGCCAGAATCAGCACAAAGCCAGCCCTGCCAAGACCATAAGGCTTTTTTGAGAGATATCTGGTGCCGATGACGCATCTTTACCTGCCAATTCGTTCCGACCCACCTGTTTCTCCTTTCGCTACTGATGACAATGCGGCTACTTCGCTTCAGGTGAGCCGGTCATCCGGATGATCAGAGCCTGAGGTTCGACGCTGACTAATAGGTGCGATGCCTGACCAACGTGGTCACCATCGAGCTGGAATTCCTGCGGGCGGTCCAATTCAATTTCTGCGCTCTTTCCCGGGTAACTCCGCACTGAGTCGTTCTGGTTGTGGCCCTTACCAAAAACTTTGGCGATCACGTCCAGCCAACCAAACTTCCCTTTCGGCGCCAGGATTAGCAAGTCCAGGATGCCGTCGGTGATGGTTGCATCAGGAAAAATCGGGATGCCACCCATTAACTTTCCACAGTTGCCCACCATGACGCTGCGCACATTTCCACGGACGGGGTCTTGCCCATCGATGGTCACCGTAGCCTGGACAGGCTTACCGGGGAGGTGCCGGATCCCAGCTTCAACGTAGGCTAGCCACCCCACCCTGTCCTTGAGCCCGTCCACAGTGTCACCCATGATGGCGGCGTCATAGCCTAGGCCCGCGGCCACCAAGAAGCGTTGTTCAAGCCGACCATGATCAATCACAGCAGTGACGACGTCGATCCTGCTTTCCGTACCGGTCAAAGCGTCCTTGGCCGCCGCTAGGGGATCGTTGACATCGATTCCAAGATTGCGGGCCAGCAGGTTTCCTGTACCCAACGGCACCAAGCTCATGGCCGTTTTCGTCCCTGTTAGTACTTCTGCGACGCAACGCACGGTGCCGTCGCCACCGGCTGCCATGACGACGTCCACCCCAGCACCGAGGGCTTCTTG
>JABBNV010000310.1 GCA_019352125.1 Acidobacteriota bacterium
GCGCATCTTTGTCCATTATTTGTGCCTGTAGCGACAAGGATTCGGTGCTGATGATCGTCCGCTCCCCACGCTCAGCAGCAACCCACACAGCGGGTGCGAGCAGGCAGAATGACTTACCGAGTCCCGTTGGGCCAACAGCGGAAACATGAGAATTATCGCCCATGGCCGCTTCGACATCGCGGGCAAGGGCGCTCTGTCCGGGGCGTGGTTTAGCGTCTTGAATGCCGGTTGATAGACGGACAGTTTCGGTCAAGATGGCTTGCATGTTCACGGAAAAGAATCCTTTAGGCAGATTTGGTTCGGCGGTGGATCCAACGGATCGGGGCGGTACGCTCACTCACCCATGAGGCATGAGTGGCCCAGGTTGTGAGGATGAGAGCTGTGATCTGCAAATAGTCGGAGTAACTGGTGATCATTAGCCCGAGGAGACCCAGCCAGCGGTACCAGCGACGCCATGCACCCGGGACCAGGATCATGGTGATGATCCCTGGGCTCAGAATAAGTAGCGGGAACAGGAGCAGTCCCGATGCCGGCAGATGGATGCTGAACAAAACTGAGTTGATGATCAGGTTAATCGCGATGGTGTACACCCACGTGGCTGCGGCATTGGGGTGAGTGAGTTTCTGGGTGAGGTTTTTCACGCGGCAACCAGCACGGGTGTCTCATCGATTTCGACAACGACTTGCGTATGAACGATCATGAACGCTGAAAGCTGGTCGTAGATCGCGTCAACGGTGCGTCCCAGTCGCTGACCGTCAAAGGCCAGAACACGGGCGAAAACATCCGCTGATTTGTGAATGGCCAACTCTCGTCCGGCACTGCGTTCGTCCTGGAACTCCTGACGAGTGGTGTCAAACGGGGAGGAGGTTTCAAATTCGAGCGCAATGTAGGTTTCGGTCAGTTCTTCGGATAGTTTCGCCCACCCAAGACCACTCCCCATTGCTCGAACGGACGCTTTGAAAGAACGCAATGCTGTGCGTGAGGGCCTGGCCCTGTCCTCAAGAACCGCCTCCACCAGCACGGTGGCGAATTCTTTCGGGCCGGTCACGAGGCGGTCAATGGCATCGAAACTGAAGTCGTCCCACAACGCCATGAAATCACCGTGGTCAACATAGGGTTCGGATTCGATAAGGGACCTCATGGCAGCGGCTGAGTTGTACGCCATCTCAGGGTGCTGCGCTAATTGGGCAAGCATGACCTTCCGTACTGCATATCGAGGTCGGATCAGCTCTGGGAGGTTGAATGCTGATCTGACGGTCGCCACCTGAACGGTCTTCCGTTCTTTTCCACGCAGGAATCGTCGACGTGCATCAAACTGGTCAGTGGCGCCCTGGATGCGGGAGGCCGAAATGGCGTCTTCTTCGGTAACATACCTGCTGGACGGTGCCGCGTGGTATTCGTGCTGAACTGCCGTCGAGGCGTCGTCTTCAGTGGGCGGGGTTGGGTCTGCCAACCAAATTGTGCCCTCTGTCTTGGTGAGGGTGCGCATGACGTTACGAACTTCTGAGTGACGAGCGCTGCGGAGGAGCAATCGCGCCCACCCGCACAGTGAGGCGGACTCTGCCCGCTTCAAATCCAAAAACACCGGTTCCGTTTGGGTGACTTTGCGGTAGAGCAAGTCGTTGTACGCTTCAACGATATCGGCGACGAACTGGGTGCTCGGGCCTTTACGTTCCCTGGCCGTCATCCTCGCTATGCCGCAGCGATGAAGTTCACCGGCGATAGCCTTGCGGGCGTCCATGTCGCTGATCTTGCCGTCAAAATGGCTTTTGATGATGGCGCGGCAGGCCTCATCCGTATCGAGTAATAGTTGCACAATAGCTATGTGTGCGGCGCCTCTTCAAAAGTGCACAAATTGCGGGAAAAACTTTTGCAGACCGTCGCGGGGCGTCATCTGGCCCCAGAAACGCCCCCACGACGAGGCTTAGGCTGCGCGTCGGGCTTGAGCTTCCAGTTTGCTTTGGATGTCATCTGGGTTGGTGGACGCATCGGCCAAGAAGTTATCTGGGAGCTTGATTTCTGTCGGAACGGCCCTGCCCGACAAGTCCACATAAATCCCAATCGTTCCGCGGATGACCTGTTTCGTCCGGGGATCTCTAAGAGCTCTCATGGACGCCGCGTTTGGTGCCACACCCTCGCCAGAACTCATCGTCGCCTTCGCCGTAATGCGAGCCATCCTCTCCGGTGTTGGTTCAATCTTGAACAACTGGCATGCGGCCCTTGCTTCTGCCTGATCTTCAATAGGCAAGATAATCCCGCGGGAAATGTAGCCGTCCAGCTTGGCATTCAATGCATCGGAGATGCGCTGTGTGTAAAGGCACACTTGAATCTTCTGCGACCGAGCCACACGTCCTAGACGTTCAATTTCTGACCGGCCGGCCCCCAGGAATACCCACGCTTCGTCGAGGTGGATGACACCGCCACGGCCTTCCAATGCCATGGCGGAACCGAAGACCATCATGCGCACGAGGGAAAGGTTGATGCGCTGAATGAGTGACGCTCCGGCGATGTTGCCTGGATCCGGAAGATCCAGGTGGACACTACCCACTTTGATGAGTGTGGTGCCGTTGAAGACCCGCAACCCCTCAGTCCCAGGGGTTCGTCCAACACAGGCGTTAAATAGCGGGGAGACTTTGGACAGATTCAGAATCGGGTCAACGATTTCAGACGAAACCTTCCCATCCCGTCGGGCGAATTCAAGTGCGGCGCCGGTACAGTCAGCCCCCAAATCCATCCCGTAATTGAGCGCGACCATCAGTTCCTGCTCATATTTTCGGCCAGTTCCCCACGGGTCAATATTGGCCAACATCGACACTGCTAGCTCGATCCCAGTTTCTTTACGGTGAGAGAATCGGATGGGGTCAAAAACCCCATCCGATTTGGATAGCTCGTCCAGTGATGACACCTGTCCGCTGGCGTTGAGAATAGTCGCCGAATGGTCTGAACCGGTTTTCGGGTCAACCAGAATCTGGTTCTGCCCTGAAGCAGCCCACTGAGCCGTCAGCCACAACATCAACATCGATTTTCCAGAC
>JABBNV010000019.1:0-13857 GCA_019352125.1 Acidobacteriota bacterium
CGGGAGACTTGGGGTTGGCAAGCTCAGAGGTTTCGACCCGCTCAACCGTCATTGCGGCGTCGCGGAAGTAGTCCAGGGCGCGGAGCTCGGAGTAGTACCAGCGGCTGGGATGGATCAAATAGGACAAGTGCTCGGCGGCTGATTCGCCCGTGGAGAGTCTGCGGAAGAGGTTCCGCTCGAGTAGAAACTCTTCCCCACTCTTTCGTGCCGCTCTGGACTCTGTGGTGCCGCCGGTCGCCTTTTCGAACGCCAACAGGCCCTCCAGCACGTTGATCGTTGAGTGGTACGACGATCTCTTGCTGCCGCTGGCCCGCTCACAGTTCCATCCGCCGTCGTCCTGCACCGCCGTGACCAACCGGGCTACGAGAGGGGCCATATCCACGCCAAAGTATGCCCCATCCGCCAAGGTGCGGCCGTTGATGCACTCCTCAACCTCACCTTCCCAGAAGGGCTGGTCCCCTTCATCCCAGCGGCCATTCTTGCCCGCCAGCTGCACGGCGCGTTGCACCTGCGGCGTCTGCGGTTCGATGCCACATTCACGCAGGGTGGTGAAGGCGTAAGTGGTGGCGGTCCACGGCTGACCCTCGGCTTTCCACAGGGCACCGCTGAAGCCGGCGGGAACAAAAGTACCGCCAGCCCAGAGGCCGTCGTCACCCGCATGAGATAGCAGTTCCACGCCCCAACCCTGGGTGGCGACCGTGCCGCGCACAGCAGACCATCCTTCTCGTGGAGCGTCTGTTAGGTCGCGCATGGCCTGCCACCGAATAGCGGGATCAGCGTCAAGGAGCCATTGGACAACGCCGCCATTTTCGCTCATGCCGCCCAGCCTAAACCTGGGCCCAGCCGTGGGTCGAGGCCTGGAACCGTTAGACCTCCGGTTCTCTAACCATCCACGTATCGCGTGGCCACCACTTGGCGTCAACGAACCCACCCTCTTGGGACGCAACATTCGGTGTGGCATCTATCTCCACACCCTCCCTCTACCGATTCAGCACACGGAAATGCTGCATGATGGCGAGGGTCTTATGTTCAGGGCGTATCTCCCAAGGGTGCAGATCCGTATCGGTGGCACCGAGGTCCACAAACTCGTTCCGCACTAGCACCGCCCCCACAGCGGATACCGTTGCAGCGTACTCATTCGCGATGTCGGTCAGAGGCCTTCCGGTCTGCCGTAGCAGGAGGAGTATTGCCTTAGCCGGTTGTTTGTACGTAGCCGCCATACCAAGGCCTCTTTTTCGCGTCCTTGCGTCGTCGAGATCTCATGATGCAAGGAGCTACTGACATTCGGTGATTGAGCCCCGTCGAAATCCCGGCCCAGTCATGCCGCGCGGCGTACTATGGCGGTAGTAGGCGTCTCCACCAGAACGAGCTGAAGGCACGAGGCCCGGAAGTCGCCCGCGTGTCCGCCTTTGCCGACGCCCCGTTGGAATCCCAGCCCGCCGGTCAACCCAGCGCCAAAGCACGCCACCAAGAAGTCTCTGCACCCACAAAATTTCACGCGCTTCGCGACGCGTCGCACTCTTGCACCGTTGGCGCTGGGCAATCCGCTTTAGCCCCCCGGGATCACCGTCGATTCCGGGGTTCACGCGCACCCTTAGGGGCGCGCACCTTTCGAAGGATGATCATGCGATCTAGATACGCAATCCCCGCCCTTGTTGCAGCCACTGCCTTGATGCTATCCGGCTGTGTAGACAACTCAACTCCGGCTTCCACTAGCGGCTCCTCCGGTTCCACGGCGGACATCACAGCGCAGAAGAACGATGCAGTAGTTGCCCTGTTACCGGAGAAGATCAAAACTGCTGGCGTGATCAACGTAGGAATGGCCAACAACTATCCCCCCAACGAATTCAAGGACGACAACGGCAAGCCCACGGGCTGGTCCGTTGACCTGGGCAATGCGCTGGGCCAGGTGATGGGAGTCAAGGTTAATTTCGATATTGGCACCTTCGACAACATCCTTCCCGCAGTCAAGGCCGGCAAGGACGATATGGGAATGTCCTCCTTCACGGACACTGTGGTGCGCGAAAAGCAGGCTGACTTTGTGAACTACTACTCGGCGGGCATTCAGTGGGCCTCCCCGAAGGGCAAGACGGTTGATCCAAACAATGCCTGTGGCCTTAAAGTAGCGGTTCAGGCCACCACCTATGAGGACACCGATGAGGTCCCGGCGAAGTCCAAGGCCTGCACGGATGCTGGCAAGGCCGCGATCCAGGTCTTTAAGTTTGATGCACAGGATCAGGCAACCAACGCCCTGGTGGTTGGCCAGGTGGACGCCATGAGCGCCGATTCACCCGTGACGCTGTACGCGATCTCGAAGACCAACGGGAAGCTCCAGACCGCGGGGGATGCGTTTGAACTGGCGCCCTACGGTATGCCAGTCGCCAAGAACAGCGCCTTCACCCCCGCCCTTCAAAAGGCTCTGCAAACTCTGATTGACGACGGCACGTACACCAAGATTCTCACCAAGTGGGGCGTAGAGGCTGGAGCAGTGAAGACAGCGGCCATCAACGTAGCAGCAAAGGGCTAGGCAGCCATGTCTACCCCCGCTGAACACCATCAATCCGCGCCGCAGATCGCCCAAGGCACTGAACATGCCCAGGGTGCGGCCATCAAGGCTATCCCCTTGCGGCACCCATGGCGAGTGATCATCGCCGTCGTGCTGGTGGCTTTCATTGCCATTTTTGTTGCCGATGCCAGCCAGCGTGCTGACTATGGCTGGGCGGATGTGGGCAAGTACATTTTCGACAAGCGGATCTCGCAGGCCGCGCTGATCACGCTGGAATTGACCGTCTATTCCATGGTGATTGCCATTGTGCTGGGCCTGTTGCTGGCCATTATGCGGCTCTCGCCCAACCCCGTGGTCAAGGGCATTGCGTGGCTGTATCTGTGGCTTTTTCGCGGTACTCCAGTCTATGTGCAGCTGGTATTTTGGGGCATCGTCTCGCTGATTTATCCAGTGCTGACCATCGGTATTCCGTTTGGGACGCCATGGGTGTCCATCCCGAATGACGTGTTCCACAATCTCTTTGTCACGGCCATCATCGGTTTGGCGCTGAATGAGGCCGCGTATATGTCCGAGATTGTCCGCGCAGGGCTGCTTTCGGTGGACGAGGGGCAGGAGGAAGCGTCGCGTGCGCTAGCCATGTCCTGGGGGCAGACCATGCGCTACGTGGTGGTCCCACAGGCTATGAAGATCATCATCCCGCCCACGGGCAACGAGGTGATCTCCATGCTCAAGACCACGTCCTTAGTGGCAGCTATCCCGCTCAGCATTGACCTGTACGGCGTCTCGCGGGGCATTTCCGCCGTCACCTTTACCCCGGTTCCACTGCTGATTGTTGCCTCCCTCTGGTACCTCCTCTTCACCTCCGTGCTGATGGTGGGCCAGCACTTTATTGAAAAGCGCTTCTCACGCGGAACCGGGCGTCGCAAGGCGGACAAGGAACCGGATGGCGGTGGCGGGACGACGACGGCGGTAGCAGGAACGCCGCTAGGCGCACCTACTTTGGGTGGCCAATTAACCGGCACCGACTTTGGAGGGAAGCGATGAGCGAGGCATCAGTTTCGACCAGCCTGCCCATGGTGCACGCGGATTGTGTGTCCAAGAGCTTCGGCTCCAACAAGGTGCTCCGCAGCATTTCCCTGACCGTCAATCGGGGCGAAGTGCTCTGCATTGTGGGTCCCAGTGGCTCGGGGAAGTCCACGTTCCTGCGCTGCATCAACCACCTGGAACGGGTGGACGCGGGCAGGTTGGCAGTAGAGGGCCAATTGGTGGGATACCGGCAAAAGGGGGACAAGCTCTACGAGCTCAAGCCCAAGGAGGCAGCTTTTCAGCGCCGGGACATTGGCATGGTGTTCCAACGGTTCAACCTCTTCCCTCACCTCACGGCGGTGGAGAACATCATCCAAGCACCCATGCGGGTCAAACGGATGAGCAAATCGGCAGCAACCGCTCGAGCCCGTGAACTGCTGGAACGGGTAGGCCTGGGCGACAAGGCCGACTACTACCCCGCGCACCTCTCCGGCGGCCAACAACAGCGCGTAGCGATTGCCCGTGCGCTGGCGATGGACCCCAAGTTGATGCTCTTCGATGAGCCCACCAGCGCGCTGGACCCAGAACTCGTGGGTGAGGTCCTGGATGTGATGAAGGAGCTGGCGGCCAGTGGGATGACCATGATTGTGGTGACCCACGAGATGGGGTTTGCTCGCGAGGTAGCTGATTCTTTGGTGTTCATGGACGGCGGCGTTGTCGTGGAGGCAGGCGCACCGGGAGAGATTCTGGGCAACCCACAGCATGACCGCACCAAGGCTTTCCTCTCCAAGGTGCTCTAAGCGGCCACCGTTGGTCAGGCCCGGTTGTTAAGCTCCGTCGAAAGCGTGGGTGCGGAAACTATTTTGGGGGAGTTTCCGCACCCGGCCGGATCGCCGTCGTCGTGCGTCTGAATCCGTTTCCCTACCACGCGCAAAAGAGGGCAAATTCAGCGAAAACTCAGGTTCCTGCCAGTTCCCGGTCAAGGAGGATTCTTAGCGTGGAGGGTTACGCCAGAGTCAATCGAAAGGAATCTTCCATGACCCGGTACACCAATGACCACCGCACTTCCGCAAGGAAGCCGATCACCATTGCCGCCGCCTCGGTACTCACCGTTGGCGCGCTGGCTGGCGCTGGAGTGGCAGGAGCTAACGCAGCTACCCCGGCCGCCCACCCGGTGAGCTCCAACGTTCAGGCAAGGGCAACACAGGCCGGCCTGCTGGACGAAGTACGCGATGCCTTCTCCTCAGTAGACGGGGCAAAGGCCAAGGACGCGGCCAACAAGTTGATCAGCAATCCGAACCTGTTGGCCAAGCTGCCAGCTGCCCTGCAGACTGACCTGAAGTCGCTGGCTTCGGCCGCGACACCGCAGGATGCCAGCACGTTGGCACAGCAGATCAAGACCACTGCGCTGAACGGCGGTTACGGCGCACAGGCGCAGCAGTTCGCCTCCCATGTGCTGGGATCCTCGCAGGATTCTTCCGAATCGTCGGACTCCAAGCAGTCTCTGCTGCAGGATTTGAAGGCTGCCGAGGGCCAGGGACAGCAGGCCGCGGAGAGCTCTCAGCGCCTGGCCAAGAGGGCATTGGCTGACCCGGAGCTCAGTTCCAAGTTGCCGGCCAACCTGAAGGCAGATCTCACCAGACTGGCTTCGGCTACGGGTGCGGATGTCTCCGCGCAGGCTGAGAAGATTAAGTCCACGGCTCTCTCCGGTGGGTACGGTGCTCAGGTGCAGCAGTTAGCTCAGCACCTGCAGACCATGGCCACCAGCGCTACGCCGGACGGTTCTGCTTCTGGAACGGCCAAGGGCAGCGCCTCAGTTAACGGATCCTCCTCTGATGCGCCGGATGCACCCAGTGGGGCTGCGAATCTGGGCGTCAACGCGGCGATTAGCAGCTAACTCTCTGAAGATAGTGTGGAGCGGGTCAGTTTGAACGGGCTGGCCTAGCTCCGAATAGACACAGTGAAGCCCGGGAGCCGATGGTTCCCGGGCTTCACTGCGCCTGTTGGGGTCTCGACAGGCTCGACCAACGGGCAAGCGGCACTTACGGCTGTGGGTCTTCGTTCACTAGGGTGCGCAGCATGCCCACGGCTCGGGCTAATTCACTACGTTGAGCATCATCCAGGGCGGACTCAATGCGCTCCTGCAGCCAGGCGTTGCGCCGCACGCCCATTCCCTCAATGGTGTTCCTGCCCTGCTCCGTGAGCTCTAGCTCCACGCGCCGGCCGTCGGTAGCACTGCGGCCGCCCTCAATCAGGCCGGCTTCACGCAGGGATGCGACGGTGGAATTCATGGATTGCGGCCGGACCAATTCCGCCCGTGCAAGCTCCGCACTGGTCATGCGGGGGGTCTCACGAAGTCTGCGGAGCACGGACTGTGCAGACCAGCTCACCTCGCCCACAGGCTCCGCTTCAACCCGCATTCGGCGCGCAAGGTCCCAGACTAAAGCGCGTAATTCCATGGACAGCTGGAGCGGATCGACGGGGGGCATGGAAATAGTCTACCTGATCAGTTATACTGATCAGGTAGACTGATCATATCCCCGCCGGGTATTTCCCTGCGGGCCACGGTCCGTGAAAGGCAACGAATGTCCGGCACCCCCACCACCTCCCTGAGAACTGTCCTGTCTCATGTACTCCTCCCGATTCTCATGGGTGCCATCATGGCCACCGTCTACCTAGGTGGCTTTCACAAGCCTGATCCCCACGGACTCCCCCTAGCGGTGGTGGGCCAGGCCGCCGTCGCCGGTCCCGTTGCGGCAACCATCCAACAAGCCGTTGGCGAGAAGGCCGCCGTCACCTCCATTCCCACCGAGGCTCAGGCAATCGATGACATCAAGAATCTGCGTATCTCCGGGGCCCTAGTGCCGGGATCCAACTCAGATACGCTGCTCACGTCTACCGCGGCCTCAGATACGTCAGCAAGCGTGGCGGAGAAGATTTTCCGAACTGTGGCGCAGAAGCAAGGCGTCACACTGCAGGTCAATGACGTGGTTCCGGTAACTGGTGACGACCCCGCCGGCCAGAACTCCTTCTTCTACCTGGTGGCCCTTACCGTTGGCTCCTACGCAACTTCCATCGCCATCGGCGCCACCACCGCTTCGCGTCGATTCCGCGACCGTGTGGCTATCGGGGCCGGGGCCGCCGTCGTCATGTCTACGGGTTACCTGGTGATTGCCGCCGCAGGATTCCATATGTTTGCTGGCCACGTCATGGCTGCGTGGGGTTTCTCATTGCTCTACAGCACTACAGTGCTGGCTATCGGCATTGGACTGCATGCGGTGCTGGGGCGATTCTCCACCATTGTGTACTCATCAATTTTTGTGGCCATTAACTTCACCTCGTCCGGAGGGGTCTTCGCACCGCAACTGCAGCCCGGGGTATACGGCTGGTTGCATGACTTCTGGATTGGCTCCGGCTTTGTGGAGGGGCTCCGCCGCGTGGTGTACTTCCCCGAGGCCAGCCTTGCCGGGCCCATGGGCATCCTGATCGGATGGTTCCTGTTTGGCGTGCTGTGCCTGGCCATTGCCTTTGAAGTAGGACGACGACGCAACGCGGCCTTGGTTCCACCGACTCAGGATCGCGCCCAGCACCGGCACATGCAGTACTCTCAGCACCGCCCAGAAAATCGGAAGCAGCTCAAGGAGCTCACCCCTCTGGACGAGGAAGTTGAGGAAGAGCTAGAGGAGAACGTGGCCGTCTAGTAGCTGCGGCTGCCCGGCGTGGGCTTAGCTGGCGTTCATCCGGTTGTCGATGACGGCAGTGATGAATCCGGCAATAGCTGCCAGCAAGCCCACGCCCCAGAGGAACAGCAGGCTCACGGACTGCAGACGAGCACCCAAGCCAGAAGCACTTGAAACCTTTTCCGAGCGCATCAGGGCCAGCATCAGGAAGATGATGGCAATGGCCCAGAAGATCCACTCAAAAATTCCGATTCCGGTGTGCATGGCTGGCGGCTCCTTACTACTGCGCTGGATCCGTGCCGTGGCCGCCTAAAACGGCGCTGCTCAACGTAACGGAAAGTTCCTTCCCATATTACCCTCCACGCACGCCGAGGCGGGAAGTGGCGTCCACCGTCGTCGCCTTAGTTCTGGCGTGAAAACAAAAAGGGAACCCCAGGTCCGAAGACCCGGGGTTCCCTTATATTCGTTGCGTGCGCGAGGGGGGATTTGAACCCCCACACCCTTTCGGATACTGGCACCTGAAGCCAGCGCGTCTGCCGTTCCGCCACTCGCGCGCAACTGGATTTCGTCTCGATAAGTTGAAATAACAGCGAGATCAAGCATAACGGACGGTGCGGGGTTTCCGCTAATCGTGCCTCCAGGGCATCCGCCTGCGTATCCTGAGCCGATGCGGGCGGCGCAACAGGCAGCGCACCGAGCGGCGCACGGCGACAGGTTTATTCTTGGCCGGTGCCACACGTTGCCAGCACCGCAATGACGGCGCCAAACATGCCAACGGTCCGGAAAGCGGAACAAAAACTGTTAGGAATTCGCCACCTTTTCAGACCCCGGAATGAGGTTTTTACCGGCTTGCCCAAGTACTATCGGAAAGAATGAGGTTTCTAGCGGGGGCTTCGCTCGGCGGCATGCCCGCACAGAGCTAGCCGCCAGTGGTCACAACGACGGCAACGTTTATTGAGAACGTATAGGGAGAGGAGGACTGCATGGGACTTCTAGACAACGTGGAGCGCGGAATCGAGAACGCCGTACGCGGCGCCTTCTCTCGCGGCTCCAAATCTGCACTGCAACCAGTAGAGATTGCTAGCCGGTTACGCCGAAACATGGATGACAAAGCCATGACGTTGGCTGCCGGCCGCACCCTGGTTCCGAACGTTTTTGACGTGCAGCTCAGCGCGGCTGACTTTGAGCGTGCGCGCTCCTGGGGCACGGCTCTGGCCGAAGAATTGTGCGATATCGCCATCCGGCACGCCCGTAGCCAGAGCTACGTGTTGCAGGGCCCGGTGCGCGTCACCTTCAATCTAGACGATTCACTCAAGGCTGGCGACTTCCGCATTGATGCCAGCACAGAGAAATCCGGGGACCCACGCGGCGGTCAGCAGAGCGCCGCGCAGAACCAGCCCAACTACTCGAACCACGCCGTCCCGGCTCCGCCAGTACCGCGTGCAACACCGCCTGCTCCGCGCTACCCTGCCAACGTTCCCGCGGCACCCCGGCAGGCACCTGGTCGGTTGCAGCCTGTGTTGGATCTGAATGGTCAGCGATACTCCCTCAATGCGTCATCAATCATTCTGGGCCGTTCCTCCGAGGCGGACATTTTGGTGGATGACACTGGCGTATCCCGCCGTCACCTGGAGATCCGCACGGAAAACGGTCAGTCCATAGCCGTAGATCTTGGCTCCACCAACGGTAGCTACGTCAACGGACACAAGGTGTCCGGCAGCGCCGAACTAGCGGATGGCTCCACCATCACCATGGGCCGCTCCAAGCTAGTCTTCCGGATGCTCCCCGCTCGCAGCAGCGCACCGTCCGGCAACGGCGGCAATAACGGCAATCCGTCCGGTGGCCGCGCGTGACGGAGATTAGCACCCTTACGGTTACTGCCCTCCGATTCGGCTTTTTGCTGGTGCTGTGGATTCTGATCTTCAGCATTGTGAGCGCCATGCGCCGCGACTTGGTGATTGGCCGCAAGACCAAGGTGGGTGCGCCGTCGTCCCGCCAGGCCCGGAAACATCCGGAATTGGTCGACACTCCGCCACCGGCCAAGCAGCAAGCCCACCAGCTTGTGGTGACTGACGGGGCCCTGGCCGGAACCACCCTGGAACTCGCCTCGAGCCCCATCCTGTTGGGCCGCGCGCAAGAAGCCACCCTGGTGCTGGATGATGACTACGCCTCGGGGCGCCATGCGCGCCTGTTCCCTCAAGGGAGCCGCTGGTTTATTGAAGATTTGGGCTCCACCAATGGCACGTTCTTGGCTGATCAGCCGTTGACGCGCGCGCTTCCGGTGGAGCTTGGCGTCCCCATCCGGATCGGCAAGACGGTCATTGAATTGAGGCCATAGAGTGGCCGAACAACCGTTGGTGCTGCGCTACGCTGCCCGCTCTGATGTGGGCAAAGTACGTGCAAAGAATGACGATTCCGCGTACGCAGGTCGCTTCCTGGCCGTAGTGGCTGATGGCATGGGTGGCCATGCCGGCGGCGATGTTGCCAGCGCTTCCACCGTGCTTGACCTGATCCATCTGGACCGGGACGGCTACGAGGGTGACGCGGGAACTCATCTGGCGGACGAGATCCAAACGGCCAATTCTCTGCTGTCCGAGCTGGTGCACGTCAATCCGAAGCTGGCGGGCATGGGCACTACGGTGACGGCACTCTTACTCTCCGGGACCAAGCTAGAGTTTGCCCACATTGGGGATTCCCGCGCATACCGGCTAAAAAACGGCGTCTACGAGCAGATCAGCGTGGACCACACGTTTGTGCAGCGGCTCATCGACGAGGGCCGGTTGCACCCCTCCGAGGCGGAAACACACCCCCATAAGAATGTGCTAATGCGCGTGTTGGGGGACGTTGATGCCTCCCCCGAACTTGATCTGAGCACCTTTGATGCAGAGCCTGGCGAGCGCTGGCTGCTGTGCTCCGATGGGCTCAATTACGTGCGCCCCACGGTGGTGGAGGACGTGGTGCGCTCCACCAATGATCTGGCCGAATGTGCGGATAAGCTCATTGAGCTCACGCTGGAGGCTGGCTCCCCGGACAATGTGTCCGTGGTGCTCTTTGAGGTTCAAGAATCCCCCGCCGCGAAGCCCTCCACGGCCCGACTTTCCACAGTTTCCGTGCATTTGCACCCGCCCTTGGTTGCCCCGGGCGGGGAGGATGACCTTGATGATGATTTAGAGGACGACGACGTCCCCGCCACCACGGTCGAGGCCAGTACCAGCGGCCGGGCGATAACCGACATCACTGCTGCCAAGGGAACCGCAACCACCGGGACAGTTACCAGCGGATCACTTGCCGACGGAACCCCCGCCGGCGGAGAAACCCCGGATCCTGCGGACAACGGCGAGGATCTGGGCGCACACCTGACCGCCGCTGTGCTCCGCCAGGAGCTGGCCGAGCGACCCCACGAATTGGTGGGCGCCGCCGTCACTGCTCTGGCAGACGGGAAGATTCCCCCCCTGGAAGGACGCTCGGCTGCACGCAGGGCGGCCATGGTACTGACGCACAAAACGGAGACCGTCAAGGATGGAGCGGCCAGCTCTGAAGCCGCCGGTACGGGCACTACATCTGGCAGAAGCCGCCGCTTGATAGCCTCGGTGATTGCCGCCGTCGTACTAATGGTGATGGTGATAGGCCTCTGGTGGGGATTCGCTTGGACGCAGACCCGCTACTACGTGGGTCAATCCAACGGGAACGTGGCCATTTACAACGGAGTCTCGCAATCACTGGGGCCCATTTCCCTCTCCCACGTGTATGCGGAAACGAGCCTTCAGGTATCCTCGCTTCCGGACTTCTCCAAGCAGCAACTGGCGCAGACTATCCCGGCCAATAACCTGGAGGACGCGCGGCAGATTGTGAGCAACCTGCAGCTGGGCAGCTCCCAGCCCTCGGATTGCCGCACGCCGGGCTCCTCAGCTACGGCTCCACCGTCGGCCAGCGCCAGCGGTTCAACTGCTACCCCAACGGACAGCGCAGCGCCCAGCGCGTCAGCCAGCCCCTCGGCTAGCGGCTCACCTAGCGCTACTGCCACAGCAACCCCCATTCCCGCCCACTGTCCCGGAGGTGGGAAATGAGCCAGATCGAAACCGTTCCTAAGCCACGGCGATTGGTGGAGTTCTTTCTGCTGATCCTGGCCTTGGGCATCGGCGTCTTCGCCAACGCCTTGGTGAACATCAACATGCAGAAGCCGTTTGACTCGGACTTCTACGTTCAAGCAGGCGTGATGACCGTCTTGGCGTTTGCCATGCACATCTCCCTGCACATCCGCGCAAAATATGCCGATCCGGTAATACTTCCCATTGTGGTGGCTCTGAACGGTATTGGGCTCGCCATGATCCACCGGTTGGACATTGCCAGCGGTGATAACGCTGGGCAGCGTCAGTGGGTCTGGACCTCCGTTGCTGTGGTGTGCTCCATGCTGGTGATCTGGTTGCTCCGTGACCACAGGATCCTGCGACGCTTCACCTATATATCCCTCATAGTCAGCGGCCTCCTGCTCATCATGCCACTGGTGCCTGGCTTGGGTGCTGGTGACATTAATGGAGCATCCGTTTGGGTGAAGATTGGTTCGTCTAGTTTCCAGCCAGGCGAGATTGCCAAGATCACTCTGGCTATATTCTTTGCCGGGTATCTATCCAGTAATCGTGATCTCATTATGTTGGCTGGCCGAAAAGTTGGTCGCCTGCAGCTCCCACGCGTGCGAGATTTAGGCCCGATGATCATTGCGTGGTTGGCCAGCATTGGGGTACTGATCTTCCAGCATGATTTGGGCTCCTCGGTGTTGTTCTTTGGTCTCTTCATGGTGATGATCTACGTCGCCACCAGCCGGATTAGCTGGGTAGTGATTGGTTTGGTGCTCCTGGTAGTGGGAGGTCTGGTATCGGCCAAGGTCTTCACGCACGTTGGATTGCGCATCGATAGCTGGTGGAACGCCTTCAACCCGGACGTCTTTGTGCGCAGCCCCGGCGGCAGCGGCCAAATTGTGCAGGGACTTTTTGGCATGGCCAACGGCGGCATGCTGGGCACCGGGCTGGGCCTGGGCCGGCCGGATATTGTTCCGTTCTCCAATAGCGACATGATTGTGGCCGCACTGGGCGAGGAATTGGGCATGGTGGGGCTCTTTGCCATTGTGCTGCTGTACCTGCTGCTGGTAACTCGCGGGTTCCGTGCGGCCCTGGGCACCCGGGATAGCTTTGGAAAACTCCTGGCGTGCGGCTTGGCCTTCGCCATCGCCCTCCAGTGCTTTGTGATCATAGGCGGAGTCACTCGCTTGATCCCACTCACCGGACTCACCACTCCCTTCATGGCTGCCGGTGGTTCTTCCCTGCTGGCCAACTGGATCATTGTGGCGCTACTCCTGAAGATCTCCGACGCCGCTCGGCGGCCAGCCAACACGGTTCCTGAACCGGATTCGATAGCCCCGGATACGGGGACCGGCAACGGCGGAGCTACGGCAACCAACAACTCTTTCAACAACCCCACTCAGGCGGTGAAAGCCCTGTGAATCAGGCCATTCGAAATGCATGGATCGCCGCCATAGCGCTGTTCGCCTTGGTGTTCGGTTCCATCACCTACGTGCAGTTTTTTGATGCTGACTCGTTGAAGAACAATGACTGGAATAGCCGTGGGATCCTGCAAGATTTCTGCAGCCCAAGGGGTTCCATCTTGGTGGACGGCCAGGCCATTGCGCAGTCGGTGGCCAGTAGCAAGGATGCGTGCAAATACCAGCGACAGTACTTGCAGCCTGAGTTGTATGCAGGACTCACAGGATTCTTCTCTTCGGCCTATGGGCAGAACGGTATCGAGGCTGCGGAAAAGGATGAGCTTTCGGGCCGGGCGCCGGATGCCCTGTATGACAAGATCATGCAGGTTCTCTCTGGCGCGCAGCCGCAGGGCCGTTCCGTGGAATTGACCATTGACCCGAAGATCCAGGCCCTGGCCTACAGCATGATTCCGGACGGGGTGCAGGGGTCCATTGTGGTGATGAATCCCAAGACTGGTGCCATCATCGCCATGGTGTCCAAGCCCAGCTATGACACCAACCTCATGGCCAGCCATGACGGAGCCGCCGTGGCCAAAAACTACGCGAAGCTGATTCAACAGCCCGGCATCAACATGTTCGGTTCCAGTGCCTACCGGCAAACGTATTCCCCCGGCTCAGTTTTCAAGCTGGTGGATACAGCCGCTGCGCTGGCCTCCGGTAAATACAACAAGGACAGCGTCCTGCCCAACCCACAGAACCTTCCGTTGCCAGGCACCAACACGTTCCTCCCCAACTACGTCAACGGTGCATGCCGGACGCGCCCGGAGGCAGACTTCAAGTTTGCGCTGGAGAATTCCTGCAATACTCCCTTCGCCCAGATCGCCATGGACCTTGGTACGGACGCGATTAAGAACCAGGCGGAGAAGTTCGGCTTCAATGACAAGAACCTCACCTTCCCGGACCGTGTGCAGACCAGCAAGTGGCCCGGCGGCACCTCGGATCAATTGTCCAAGGATCAGCTGGCCATGAGCGCCATCGGGCAGTTGAACGTCACTGCTACTCCCTTGGAAATCGCGATGATGACGGCAGCCATCGCCAACGGAGGCACCCAGATGAAGCCCAATTTGGTCAAGGCTATCCGCTCCCCTGATCTGAAGACTGTGCAGGAC
>JABBNV010000019.1:13867-19259 GCA_019352125.1 Acidobacteriota bacterium
CCGGAGGTACTGCGGCAATCCACCACTCCGGAGATTGCCAAACAGATCACCGCATGGATGACGGACGTTGTCTCCCACGGTATTGCCAGCGGTGCGGCCATCCCCGGAGTTCAGGTAGCTGGAAAGACCGGAACGGCTGAAACATTGCCCGGTCAGAACACTGCGAACAACTCCTGGTTTACCGGGTTCGCACCAGCGAATGATCCGCAAGCGGTGGTCTCCATTGTGATGCCGGGTGTGGACATCGCCACCGGCGGAGCACTTACCAGTCCTAACGCAAAAAAACTCTTTGAGGCGGTGTTGAATAAGTGAGACCTTCATCAGGTATCACCTTAGGTGGCAGATTTAAGCTCACGTCCCGGATCGCAATCGGGGGCATGGGTGAAGTGTGGCGAGCCCAGGATCAGGTGCTGGGGCGCACTGTTGCCATCAAAATTCTCAAAGAGGAATACACCGGTGACCCGGGTTTCCTTGAGCGCTTCCGGGCGGAGGCGCGCCACACGGCACTGCTCAACCACATGGGCATAGCCAACGTCTTTGACTATGGCGAAGAAGAAGGCTCAGCTTTTTTGGTGATGGAACTAGTTCCAGGCGAGCCGCTCTCCGCCATCATTGAGCGGGACCACGTCCTCTCCAGTGATCGCACCCTCTCCATCATCAGCCAGACGGCGCGCGCCCTTTCCGTGGCGCATGCCCAAGGTTTGGTGCACCGAGATGTGAAGCCGGGAAACCTGCTGATCACTCCCGAGGGCCGCGTCAAGGTCACGGACTTTGGCATTGCCCGCCTGGCGGATCAGGTGCCACTGACCCAGACGGGCCAGGTGATGGGTACCGCCCAATACCTGGCACCAGAACAGGCCACCGGACAACTGGCCACCGGCTCCAGCGATATCTACTCCCTGGGCATCATCGGCTACGAGTGCATCACCGGCCACCGGCCCTTCTCCGGCGAGTCCCAGATCGCCATTGCCCTTGCCCAGGTGAACGATACGCCGCCGCCGCTCCCGGAGACACTACCCACACCGGTGCGCGCGCTCTTGATGTCCATGCTGGCCAAGGATCCGGCCAATCGTCCGGAGAATGCCGACAAGCTGGCCGAGGCTGCGGACGCCATCCGCAATGGGGATATTCAGCGAGCCCACGCAGCCGTTCCGGGAATGTTGCTCTTCGAGGCCGGCACTGGCCCCATCACAGCTCCGGTGGACGTTCCGGGCACTGCACCCACTTCCTTGGTGGGGGCGCCCATTGTTGCCGCCGCGCCTGCCACCTCTGCGTTGCCTACCGTGGGAGCCTCGTCCACGCTCAGCCGGGCGGAGGTGCTCGCCGCAGAACGCAGCTGGGTGGAAGAGGATGTGCAAGAAGATTCTAACGACGACGTTGCGCGGCGGCGCGGGCGCAGCCCGTGGACCTGGCCGCTGGTTGCGCTCATATTGTTGGCCTTTTTCGTCCTGGGTGCTCTGCTGCTCAACAGCATGGGTGTATTCAACCCAAAGGCACCCGCGAGCAGCAGTAGCGGGTCCACCTCTACCTCCGCTAGCTCCTCAACCACTACCACCAGCAGCAGTGCGCCGCCATCCACCAGCTCTTCCACCACCAGTACTAGCAATACGGTAAACATCGTGCCGGCCCAGTACTTGGGGCGCCCGTATACGGATGTGCAGAATGAGCTGATTGCCAAGGGCTTCCAGGTCACCTTGAACCCGCAGTTTGATGACACGGCTGCCAAGAACGCCGTGACTGCTGTTAACCCCGCTGGTCCTCTTACCCCGGGCAGCCCGATCACGGTGACGTATTCCAAGGGCAAGGAAATGGTTCTGGTTCCGGACTTCAGCGGTAAATCTCAGTCCACCTACACCACCGATCTTCAGGCGCTCGGTCTGGTTGCCTCTGGTACCGAAGCTCCCTCCACCTTGCCTAAAGGGCAGGTGATTGCCACCCAGCCTAATCCAGGTATCTCGGTGGCGAAGGGCAGCACTATCACCTTCACCTACTCTGCTGGACCTGCCTCAACGCCGTCAGCGTCCAGCTCCGCCACCGCTACGCCATAGTAGGGTCCGTTACTATCTCTCCCCTCACCCACCTCCACCTGAAAGGACCGCAGAACTGTGAGTTCCCACCGCGTCCTTAATGGGCGCTACGAATTGTCCCAGCTGCTTGGCCGCGGCGGAATGGCGGACGTCTACCTGGGCCGTGACATACGCTTGGGTCGCACGGTGGCCGTGAAACTGCTCCGTGCCGATCTAGCACGCGATCCACAGTTTCAGGCACGCTTTCGGCGTGAAGCTCAGGCCGTTGCAGGGCTGAACCACCCCTCCATTGTGGCTGTCTATGACACTGGTGAAGAAGCCGTGGGAGATGTGTCTGCGGATGGTTCGCGGGTGCCCTACATTGTTATGGAGTTCGTTGAAGGGCACACCCTTCGAGATCTTATTCGCGGCAAAGAACTCACTATTGATGCGTCCATCGACTACACATTGGGCATACTTTCGGCACTGGAATACAGCCATCGGGCCGGAATAGTCCACCGGGACATCAAGCCGGCAAACGTAATGGTTACCGGGCATTCTTCGGGCACTGGTCACCAGGTGAAGGTCATGGACTTTGGCATTGCCCGTGCCATTGCTGACGCCTCGGCCACCATGACGCAGACGCAGGCTGTCATTGGCACCGCCCAGTACCTTTCCCCCGAGCAGGCCCGTGGTGAGGCTGTTGACGCGCGGAGCGATCTCTACTCGGCCGCCTGCCTCCTGTATGAAATGTTGACCGGCCGCCCCCCCTTTGTTGGTGAGAGCCCCGTATCCGTGGCGTATCAGCACGTGCGGGAAACTGCAGAGCTGCCCAGCCACTTCAATCCTGAGGTTGATGCAGCAGTGGACAGCGTACTGGTCCGGGCCTTGCAGAAGAACCGGGCGGACCGTTTTCAGGATGCCGCCTCTTTCCGCCGCGCCCTGCGGGCGGCCAAGAACGGCGTGGAGCTCACACCGTTCTCCGCGGCCGAAGCCCCCACAGACCCGGATGCAACCGTTGCCGTCCCCTCCATGGCCGCCAGGAGCCTGGTCAGCGCACCCGCGGCAGCTGCCGCGGCCACCGAGCTGCCATCCCTGACGGACCCTGCCCCTGAAGCCAGCACCCGGGCCATGGCCAAAGTTCCTTATGACGATCCCCCCGCCACGGCCGTGGAAAGCGAGGAGGATACGGGGAACCTTCCCTTTGGTCTCCCGCAGGATCGTGGCCTGGACAGCTCCGTCAGGCGACGTCGTCGTACGTGGATTGCAACGCTTTTTATCTTTCTGGCACTCATCCTGGCAGCCGGCGGTTGGGTGGGCTACAGCATGCTCACAGCCAAGCCCGCTGCGCCAGCCAAAATCCTGATTCCCGGCGTGGTCTCCATGAACGAGACGGACGCGATTACCAAGCTCTTCAACGCCGGTCTCAAACCGAGCGCTGACCACGAATTCAATAGCACCGTGCCCAAGGGTCAGGCGGTTGGTACAGATCCCGCAGCCGGAGAGTCCGTTGCCCCCGACACAGCGATCAAGCTGATCGTCTCCAACGGGCCGGCCACGGCTACCGTGCCTACAACTGCCAACCTCACCGAGGCTGCTGCACGCGACGTCTTGAAGTCTGCGGGTCTGACGCCTGGCACCACTAACCTGGTGGCGGATGGCAGCGTCCCTTCTGGCATGGTGGTCAGCACTGACCCGGCACAGGGCCAGGTAGTGGCCACCAACTCGGTCGTCAATCTGAATGTCTCCAATGGCACAGTGTCCATGCCAGCATTGATCGGACTCAGCAAGGATGCCGCCACCGCTGCTGTGACCAATGCGTCCAGGACCCTGGTCATCAACTTTGTAGAGAAGGAAAATTCAGTGGTGGACCCGGGCACCGTGACGGCGCAATCCATCGATGCCGGCAAGCCAGTGAATCAGGGCAGCACCATCACTGTGGAAATTGCCAAGGCCCCTGCCCCCACGCCGGACCCCACCACCACTTCGTGTCCGTCCGGGTCAACCCTTTCCACCCCGCCCAATGGCAACTCCACCGCGCCCACCAGCTGCACAGCCACCAGCTCCGCGCCACCCGGAAAAACCAATACGAAGCCCTAACGACCCGGTGAGCCTACGGCACATGTCGCCTCAGCGCGGCGGAGCCAACATGGGCTGTAGTCTCGGCAGTCTTCTTCAGAGTCGCTACGTGCTGGTCTCTTTATTTGCTGATCAGGGGGCTCAGCGTCTCTGAATGAGCCACTGCACCCGCCAGGCCCAGGCCTTCCAACCAGTTGCCCAGCATGCGGTAACCGCCCTCGGTGAGCACGGACTCGGGGTGAAACTGAACTCCGCTAAGGGGTGCAGTGTGGTGCCGGAGCCCCATCACCACGCCGCCAGACGTCTCCGCGGTTACTTCCAGAACCTCGGGAATGCTGGCAGCATCCGCCGCCAGCGAGTGGTAGCGCGTAGCCACCATAGGGCTGGGCAGCCCGGCAAAAACGTCCGTTCCTCGGTGGGTGACGTCGCTGGTTTTCCCGTGCATCAGTTCCGGTGAGTGGCTGACTGTGCCACCGTATGCCTCGGCCAGGGCTTGGTGCCCCAAGCAGACACCCAGCATGGGCTTGTTGTTTTCCCCACACCAGCGAATCAGCTCGATACATACCCCTGCCTCTGCAGGGTTGCCCGGGCCGGGGGAGATCAGCACACCATCGCGCACACTGGCGAGTTCAATCGCCTCAGCCAGGGTGACGTCGTCGTTCCTCACTACTGTGGTTTCCGCGCCAAGCTGCTGGAGGTATCCCACCAGCGTGTAGACAAAGCTGTCGTAATTATCGATCACCAAAATGCGCGTACTCATGGGCTGTTGGAACCAATCGTTGAATCGATGAAGGGATTGAATTGTGAGGCCCACCACTTGAACCAGTAGGAGCAGTACAGCAGCAATAAGCACTATGGCCGTAAGGATCCGGGCCCACAGTGGCCCCGGCAGTGTGCGGAAGATCCAGGCGTACATGGTTATCCCTTTCCTGCGTTGGCAGCAACAAGCGGGGCAATCTCCGCGGGCGGACCGGCGCTGGAAGGTTGCCAGGAGTCCAACACTGAGTACGCAATGATGCGCTCCTGGGAACCAAACCGCGGGTTGCAACTGGTCATAGTCATGATGCTCTGGGTGGGCTGCGCTCCGCTTTGCATAGGTACGGGCAACAGTACATTCACCTGATCGGGTAACACGATCTCCGTATTCCGGTACACGTAGGTGTAGTAGCCGTCCGCCGTCTGAACGTAGATCTTGTCCCCCGGGACCAGCGCGTCAATGTTGTCCAAGACAGCACCGTGAGTTTGCCGATGGCCCGCCACCACAAAGTTACCAATGGCCCCCGGCATGGCGGTGGAGTCATAGTGGC
>JABBNV010000020.1:0-1918 GCA_019352125.1 Acidobacteriota bacterium
CCTGTTCCTGCCCTACTTCGCCTGAGAAGGCTGCTCCCGGCGGCGCTGGTGGAGATGACATGGGTGGAATGGGTGGAATGGGCGGCTTCTAGCCCTTCTCTAACCCAACAGTTGAGGTTGCACTTGGTGCGCTGTGTAGTTTCTACATCTGCGTGCCAGGGGCAGCCTCAACTGCTTTTAACGCAATGTGAGTCCTGGCCCGGGCGGTCCTGGTTGCAGGGCTGTCCCTGGCAGGGCACAGTTTCTGGAAAGATGGACGGCATGACAATTGTTGCTGCCGCTGACGGATCCGCACTGGGTAATCCCGGGCCTGCTGGCTGGGCTTGGTATGTGGATGACTCCTGTTGGCGCGCTGGCGGGTGGCCTCACGGTACCAACAACCAGGGCGAGTTGATGGCAGTGCTGGATCTGCTCCGATCCACCGAGCATGTGGCAGCTGAGCCGCTGCTGATTCTCTGTGATAGCCAATACGTGATCAATTGCATCAGCAAATGGATGCCGGGTTGGAAGCGCAAGGGGTGGCGCAAGGCTGACGGCAAGCCTGTGCTCAATGTTGAGCTCCTCAAAGAGATCGACAACGCTATCAAGGGCCGTACGTTCGCGTTCGAATGGGTGAAGGGGCACGCCGGGCATGACCTCAATGAGGCAGCGGATGTGCGGGCTCGCGCGGTGGCCATGGCGTACCAAAACCGCAGTGCCATTCCTGCCGGACCAGGTTTTCCGGGTGCGTCGGTTGGCCAGAACGCCTCGTCGGAAGGCAGCGCGGGTACTATCTCGACTCCTGCCGCCGTGACAGCTGAAGAACTTGATTTGTTTTCCATGCTGGAGGATGAGGCTCCCGCAGCCGTCGTGGATCCGGCAGCGGCTGTGCTGGCGTTGGAGCGTGAACTCCTTGACCCGCGCACCCGGGCAGACGCCAGCCGGCTCGCCGTACTGCTGGATCCAGACTTTGAAGAGATTGGTGCGTCCGGACGGGTCTGGACCAAAGACTCAGTTGTGACCTCGCTGGCGGAAAACCTCGGCAGCGGTGGCACTCTTGAGGTCCTCAATGTTGAACTCGTCGCGGCGAACATTGCCTTGCTGACGTATCGGTGCGATGCGGCGGACGGGAGCAGCCTGCGGAGCTCCGTGTGGCGCAACAACGGTTCCGGATGGCGGCTGCGGTTTCACCAAGGAACCCCGGAGGCCTGAGCCCGCGGGGTTCTAGTCCGGCTAAGGGCCGTTAGCTGCCCTGTTCCGTGCTTGTCGAGCGGGGGAGGCTCACCACCATGGTGGCGCCTCCTCCGGGTGTTGGCTTGGTGCGGACGGTTCCGCCGTGAGCAGATACCAGCGCCGCGACGATTGCCAGCCCTAGTCCACTGCCGCCGGTATCCCGGTTGCGCGAGGAGTCTGCTCGGTAGAAACGTTCAAAAATGCGCGGAGCCTCGTCGTCCGAGATGCCCGGGCCGTGGTCACGTAGTTCCAGGATGGAATGATCTTCCTGCACGCCGATGGCGATCTCTAGGGGGGAGCCATCGGGGGTATACCGCTGGGCGTTGCCCATCAGATTGGCCACTACCTGACGAATCTTGGCCTCGTCTCCCATCGCGGGGGCGTTTGTGGGCGTCGGTGAATCCAGGCCAACCACCGTTATGTGGCGGTTCGGCGAGGAAGCGCGTGCGTCAACCGCAGCATCATGGCCCAGCAGCAGCAGATCCATTTCTTTGTGATCGAGCGGTCGCTGCTCATCAATGCGGGCCAGCATCAACAGGTCTTCCACTAGCGAGCCCATCCGCTTGGCTTCGCTTTCAATACGCCCCATGGCTGTGGTGACATCTTCGGGGGTCTGGATAGCGCCGTGGCGGTATAGCTCCGAGAAGCCGCGAATGGTAACCAGCGGGGTGCGCAGCTCGTGCGACGCGTCCGCTACAAATCTGCG
>JABBNV010000020.1:1928-2900 GCA_019352125.1 Acidobacteriota bacterium
AAATCTGCGCATTCGTGTTTCGGACGCAGTGCGGGCAGCAAAGGCCGATTCAATGTGAGCCAACATAGCGTTGAGGGAGCCAGAGAGCCGGCCCACTTCCGTGGCTGGATTCTCTATCTCTACGCGGCGGGAGAGATCTCCGGCGGCAATGGCAGCAGCGGTCTTTTCCACCCTGGCCAGAGGCACAAAGGAACGCGATACCGTCCAGTATGCAAACAGCGTACCCAGAGCCACCACAATGAACGTGACTCCAGCAACGACGACGGCGAGGCGCTCCATTGCGCTGTTCATGGACTCATAGGGCAGTGCCACCACTACATAGCCCACAAATTTAATCGGGGTGCCGTTGGTTGTGCCCTCAATCTGAAACGGGGCAATGATGACGGCCTGCCACGGGTCCTTGCCATCACTGCTGGGGGCTTGGAACGGCGAATTCGACTTGGTCTTGGCCTGGGCCACGTTGTCCACATTGACCACAGGGCGGTCTGCTGACTTGTGGTTCTCAGCGAAGAGCGTGCCGTCCGCATAAAAGTAGCCAACGTAGTAATCGAACGGAGTGGCGGGGGTATTGCCGTCCGCGTTGGTGGTGCCCGAGTTCGCGATGGAGCGTTGAAACGTGGTGAGCTGATTGTTCATCTGCTCCACCAAGAAGGCCCGCAGCAGCACATATGTGGCTGCCCCCAGCGTCACCAGCGTCACGACGAGTAGAGCGCTAATAATCGCGACTAGCTGGGACCTAAGGGAAGCGTTCTTCCAGGCGTGGAGGATGTTCAGCGCCGTTCCGCCGTCCTGAGCACGTAGCCCACGCCACGCTTGGTCTGGATCAGAGCGGGCAGAGCAGAGTCCGTATCAACCTTGCGGCGCAAGTACGAAATGTACGATTCCACAATGGAGGCATCCCCGTTGAAGTCGTATTCCCATACGTGGTCCAGGATCTGTGCTTTGGACAGCACCCGGTTGGGATTGAGCATG
>JABBNV010000020.1:2910-6627 GCA_019352125.1 Acidobacteriota bacterium
GAAGTCGTAGTCCCACACGTGATCGAGGATCTGCATCTTCGACAGCACCCGGTTGGGGTTGAGCATGAGGTAGCGCAGCAACTTGAATTCGGTCGGGGAGAGTTCAATGGAGTTTCCGCCGCGGCGCACTTCGTGAGCGTCGTCGTCGAGCTCTAAATCATCCACGCGAATGACGGCGGCATCGTCATCGCTGGGCTGCGTGCGACGCAATACGGCGCGAATGCGTGCCACCACCTCATCCAGGCTGAAGGGCTTGGTGACATAGTCGTCGCCGCCCACTGTCAGGCCTGTGACCTTGTCCTCCGTGTCATCGCGTGCAGTCAGGAAGAGAACGGGAAAATGGCGCCCGGCCGCACGAAGGCGACGAGTCACCGTGAAGCCGTCCATGTCCGGCAACATGACGTCCAGGACGGCCAGATCCGGGTTGTGCTCCTCCGCAGCGGCCAAGGCTTCCCTGCCGTTGCCAGCAGCTACCACCTCGAACCCCGCAAAGCGTAGCGAGGTGGACAGGAGCTCGCGAATATTCGGCTCGTCATCAACAACTAGGAGTTTGGCCTCAGGCCCTGTCTTTTTCACCATTTCAGTCTCCGACCATTAGCTGGGAATCAGCTGTGTGCAGCATGGGAGTGCACTGTCAGGATACGCCCAGCTTGCTCTCAGTCGATTGAGCGGTGCCGTTCGTGAACGGCAGCGTCTACTATATCGACCAAATGGCGGTAGACATTGGCAGAGCTGGTTGCCGCCAACAGGCCCTGTCCATCCATGTTCCCGGTGCGGAAATGGCCAGCTTCGCCCGCGTTGACGTAGGCAACCGTGCCCCCCTCGCCGGCTATCTGCCAGACAAACCAGGGTTGCCGCCACATGTGCGCCAGGGCCGCGCTGGCACCCGCTGGAGGCTCGGTGGGCCCCTCAAGCCGTGGCTGAAGTGCTGCCATCGGCACGGTGGGAGGATCAGTGGGAATGGACCAAGCTGGCCCAACTCCCAGCCAGGCTGCGATGGCCGAGTAGACCTCACCGATTCCCATGAAATCCAGCTGCCGAGTGGTGTCCATGCTGCCCAAAGGCTCGTCGCTCATCAGCAAATGGTGTGCTGGCCCAGCCAGCAGCATCGCGTCACGATGGTCAAACCAAACGGTCATGGCCGAGGTCCGGTCGCCATGTTGGGCGTTGAATTCGATGGCGGCATGGCCGTAAATCAGCGGGGAGGTCACTGCCTGGCCACCCTCGGTGAGGTTGCCCTTGAGAGTCAGCAGCTCCGCATCGGCAAGGACTTGCACTGAAGTTTGCTTGCCCATAATTCCAAAACGCCCCAGCCGGCCTGTTTCGGCGGCAGTCTGCAGCAACTTGGCATCGGCTTCGGAGAGCCACGGCCCCTTTGAAACGTACGGCTGGTTGCCGGTAATGCGATCCACTCTCTCCAGCGGTGCTTGCAGCTGAACTGAGGCGAACTCCGCCAGTGCGGGTTCGCGATCTGGCACGTACATGGGGTTCTGGCTCATTGTTGGCTCCCAGCAGTCAGTTCCACAGAGTTCACGGCGTGTTCAAGGAGCCCGTCCATGGCTCCGAGCTCGGCGGAACTGCAGCTGGCCGTGACAACGTAAGCCTTCTGGGGAGCCAGCAGAATTCGGTCGCGGCAGTGAACGCTGCGTCCGCCCAGCAGGTGGGTGTATTCGATCACTCTGCCGGAATCCTCGGTGCGCTCCACAGAGATGATGAAGGCACTGTCCAACAGCTGGGTCATATTTGCCATCATCATGGTCGAGAATTTGGCGATGCTGCCCTGATATGGAAACGACGTGACGACGGCGTTGGCGCGGTATGCTCCTGACTCAGCCTCGGGGCCAGTGAGGACGACGACGGCGCCGGTCGCTGAGGTTTGGTGCCAGCCTTCGGGGATTGTGAGGGTCAGTTCGCCAGCCTGAATCTGTGGTTCGCCCATAGTCAGGATGCCCTTTTCTGCTTGGTGCCGTCGTGGTTTTTGTTGTTGCTGGTGCGGTAGAGGTTGGCTTGTTCTGCGCCGGAGTCTACCCAGTCTTTGTACCACCGAGGGAGCATGAAGCGCGGGAGCCAGAAAAATGACATGAGAGTCAAGAGCAGCCCGCCAATTGCTGGGACGAGGACAATAGCTCGCAGGACGGCATCCGGAACCCCAGCCAGGTAAGCCAACAGCCCGAGGGGCAGTGAGGCAAGCACGATCCCTCCGAAAAGGAACATGAAGCCACCGAGCGAGTGTTTTCCAAGGGCTGCCGCTCCGAAGCGGGGTGCCCATGAGCGCCAGCGTCCGGTGTAGGCGAAGGTGCCCACAGTGAGTGCGGCAATACAGCATACGCAGACGAGAACCACTGCCAGCAGACTTTTGCTATCCATATGTCCTAGCTTAATTGGTGGGTACAAGCAGCCGAAGGCTACCCGAACAGGCCCTTCCAGATTGCCTTTCCAGTATCTTCAAGGGCACTGTCAGCATGTCCATTGATGACGTCTTTAAGGCCTGCGCCAAGCCCCGTGCCAACGGCGGTCCCCAGCCATCCGCCCACGGCGCCGCCGATGAAGGCGCCTACTCCGGGGATGGGGATGAGCACCTGCCCTAGGGCCGCACCGCCCACGGCGCCGAGCGTCCCAAGACCCAAGCCGAGGCCGCCCTCGAGGGCGACATTTTCGGCTGCGCTACCGATCCGCTGTGAAGTGTCCCACTCAGGGTGCTCTTTTTGGTCTTCGTTCCATTGTGCGGTTCCCGTGTCCCACACGGTTAGGGCAATACCTACGGCCACCAATCCTTTGCTCGCGCCCTTGGCCCAAGCGGGGGGATGTAAGGCTTCGCGACCCTTAGTTACTTCCAGGGCAGGGACGTCAATTTTCACACGGGCCGCGACTGTGGTCTCCGTAAGTACTGATTTGGTAATAGCCAGCTTGGATCCGTCAGCGAACAGGATATGAAGATGCGAAACATCCAAAGTTACTTTTGTGTAGGCAACACTAACGTCAACGCGCAATCGCGTCTTGCTGAGTCTCGAGACAACTTCGGCGGCAGCGCCTTGAAGAGCGACCGAGGGGTGCCCGGTCAGCACTCCAGGTGGGGTGCCGACAACCGGGTCGGCACCGCGGATGGCATCCGCGCAGGCCTTCTCCGCCTCCGATAACTGCGTGGCGAGTTTGCTCGCGCGGAGCTCAATGGCCTTGTCCTTGTTTTTGCCAAAATCCGGATCCTCCGGGGTGGAATCCGCATAGCACATAGATGCTGCGCTGACGATGGAATCGTACTCGGGCTTGAGCTCACGCACCTTGTTGGCGTAGTCCACCAGGGCAAGGCTAACGAGCGTGGTGACATTCTGGACCTCATCGGTATAGTTCACCACCGGCCCCATGGCTGCATAGACAGTTTGTTCCTCGGGCGAGGCATAAACGCTTTGGATGCCAGCCCAGGTGGACTTGGCTGCGGATCCCGCTGCAGCAACCCGATTGCCACATTGAACGATGGAGTTGGCGTCCGCTGTCAGTGTTTCCGGATCTGGCAGCTTGGGGAGCGCGCTGATGTCCGCCGTCACTGCTCCACCGCCGGGGCTTTGCCGGCTTGCGCGTTTGCGGTCGCGGCCATGTTAAGGTCCCCATTCTGGTACGCGGTGACGGCGTCCCCCGTTGCCGTGCACACATTGGCGGACCGCACAGAAGCTGTGGCCAGAACGTTGGCCAGGTAGGTATCGTACAAATCCGCAATGGCAC
>JABBNV010000020.1:6637-19177 GCA_019352125.1 Acidobacteriota bacterium
ACCCGTGATGAGCGTGCTATTTGACGTCCCCGCAGCGGTGGTCAGGGCGGTAGACAATTTAGTTTCTTCCGCCTTGATCTCAGCAGCGTGACCGGTAGCAGTGCTAATGACACCGCGCGCCGCAGCCACGTGAATATCCCAACTTGTCACACCAACTCCTCCTCCCGTACCAAAACACCAATAAGTACACTCTAAGGCGATATGCGCGTCGGTGACGATGGGGAGAACTCCCCATCGGAGACATCCATATGGCTAGGCTGTAGCGATGTCCTTGGCATCGAGAATCCGGTAGGCATAGCCCTGCTCAGCCAGGAAGCGCTGCCGCTTGGCGGCAAAGTCCTGATCCAGCGTGTCCCGGGCAACCAGTGTGTAAAACCTGGCGGAGCGGCCGTCGGCCTTGGGCCGCAGTAGCCTGCCCAGCCGCTGAGCCTCCTCTTGCCGCGAGCCGAAGGAGCCAGATACCTGAATCGCCACGGAGGCCTCGGGCAGGTCAATGGAGAAGTTAGCCACCTTGGAAACCACCAGCGTGGTCACCTCACCGGCGCGGAACGCGTCGAATAGCCGCTGGCGTTCTTTCACTGAGGTGTCACCCTTGATGACGGGGGCGTCCAGTCGCCTGGCCAGATCATCCAGTTGGTCAATATATTGGCCAATGATGAGCATCGCTTCGCCAGCATGTTGCGCCACAAGTTGCTCGACGACGTCCGACTTACTATCCGAGGTGGCGCACAATCGGTACTTGTCGCCGTCGTCCGCCATGGCGTAGGCCGTGCGCTCATCACGGGGCAAATCAACGCGAACCTCCACGCAGTCAGCCGGCGCAATATAGCCCTGCGCCTCGATGTCCTTCCACGGTGCGTCGTAACGCTTGGGGCCAATGAGGGAGAACACCTCTCCCTCCCGGCCATCCTCGCGGATCAGGGTAGCAGTCAGTCCCAACCGCCGTCGTGCTTGTAAATCAGCCGTCATGCGGAAAATTGGGGCCGGCAGCAGGTGAACTTCGTCGTAGATAATCAGGCCCCAATCGTTGGCGTCCAGGAGTTCCAGATGGGGGAACAGGCCGCCGCGCTTGAGCGTGAGCACCTGATAGGTGGCAATGGTGACCGGGCGGATTTCCTTCACGGCACCGGAGTATTCGCCAATTTCACTCTCCGTCAGTGTGGTGCGAGCCAGTAGCTCCTCCTTCCACTGCCGGGCGGAAACGGTATTGGTGACCAGAATCAGCGTGGTGGTGCCAGAAACAGCCATCGAGGCAGCACCTACCAGCGTCTTGCCGGCGCCACAGGGAAGCACCACCACGCCGCTTCCACCGGCCCAAAAATTCTCCACGGCCATCTGCTGATACGGCCGCAGCGACCAGCCATCTTCTGTGAGAGCAATGGGGTGCGGCTTGCCATCAACGTAGCCAGCAAGATCCTCCGCAGGCCACCCCACCTTGAGCAACAGTTGCTTCAATTGCCCACGCGCGGAGGAGTGCACCACCACCGTCATGGGATCGATGCGCGGGCCCAATAGCCCTTCAATCTTCTTGGCGTGCAGTACTTCTTCTAGGACGGGGTAGTCATCGGTACGGAGCACTAAGCCGTGCTGCGGGTCCTTTTCCAACCGTAGGCGCCCGTAGCGGCTCATCGTGTCCGCAATGTCAATCAATAATGCATGCGGCACAGCAAACCGTGAGTACTTCAGGAGAGTGTCCAGCACCTGCTCAGCGTCCAACCCCGCGGCACGTGCATTCCACAAACCTAGCGGAGTCAAGCGGTACGTGTGCATGTGCTCCGGCGCGCGTTCCAGCTCAGCAAAGGCAGCGATGGCATGCCGAGCCTCGGTGGCCAGCTCGTGGCCCACTTCCAGCAGGATGGTTTTGTCACTTTGGACAATGAGTGGGCCATCGGTCATAGCGGCTCAACCTCCATTACTCGGTGGATAGATACCACTCGCTCAGTTTCTCTCAACGGATCAAAAACGCGCACGCGGCCGCCCTGGACGGATAGTGGAACCAAAACCAACCGCTCTTGATTCCCTGCGCCGTCCACCAAGGTGATACAGACCTGTTCCCTCAACCGAATCGCCCGCTGCAATGCTTCGAGGCCCAGAGCTGTGGCTGTTTCGCCACCGGAAGGTACCCACGCAGGTTTACTGCGAAGGGTTGCCAGCTGGGCGCCCACCGCGTCCAGCTTCAGCTCAGGTCCATGAACGAGGGCGTCATCCTCCGTGCGCTTTGCGGCGGTCACAGTGGCTGCTCGGTTCGTGGCGGGGTGGCTGGAACTCTTTGCTGTCTCAACAGCGGCGTGCAGCCCCACCGCGGCCAGAGCGGTAGACAGCTCGGCTGGGTCAGCGGAGCTGATGGCCACGGTGGGGGCCAGGAGCCGTAACTGCAAAGCGGACGACGAAGGGAGCGCCAGAAAATCTGCCAGGGCCTCCGGATCCTGCGCTATCAGAAAGCTGGTGGCGCTGCCCACCCGCAGCGAGCCGTAGCGCGCGGCCGTGTCCCGAATCAGGTATTCCACTGGTTGCGGGACGCCGGTGGCGCTGTGCCGCGTCAAAAACTCCAGGACGGTGGCTTCCGTGTGGCCTGCGTTGAAGGCCCGGCGCAAACTGTCTGCACTGATGCGATATTGACTGGCCGGTCCCTGACCTTCCGCATCTGCAATGGCCATGACCTGGGCGGTGATTTCCGGTTCCAAATACCCGGGTGCTACCGCAGTGAGATCCGCCTGGAGCAGAAAATGAGCCACCGGTACCGGTAACACTGAGGCCAGGGTGGCAGCGGCTGCTTCCGGGTCTCCGCTAATGAGCTCGGTGCCGAAGGGGGACAACGCAGCGGAGCCAAGGATACCCAACCAAGCAGCTTCGCGCAGGAAACCGTCCAGGAGCTTCCGCAACCGCCGCGCCAACCGCGGCTGCTCCCAGTGCGCGCGGTCCATGATGGCGGTAGCGGACAACGCGGGCCGTCTGCCGGGACTCTGTGCCTGCGCTGTGGCTGTTGCGTTTGCAGTGGTCGTGGTTGTAGCCGCTGTGCGCTGCAGGAAATCCCGATCCAGATTAGTCAGGGCAGCCACTGCAACCTGACGGAGCGCGGCTGCGTCCGGCCTGCAGGCGAGCGGGCCAAGAGCGTTGATGGTTCCTGCGGGTCTGCTGGCACTGGCACTTGCCTGTTGCCCCACTAGGGCTGGGAGCCGATCCGTTGCACACCACGCTAGCGCAAGGATGCGCCATTGCTCCTGGCGGGGTAGATGACTAAAGTCAGCGAAGGTTTGCGAGTTGAGCCGCCACAGGGAGGTATCAACGTCCAGGGTGATGAGGTTTGCCGCCACCGCCAGCTCCAGCAAGAAGGTCGTCAACTGCTCATCTGCCTGCAGAGCCGCAGCCAGCCTGCGCAGTTCGCGCACGCCAACGCCGCCAGAGCGCAGCGTGGAAACGGGAGTCTTCTCCACGGCGCTGGCCAGCGCTGCCACATTGCGTAGCAACTCCGTTACCGCAGAGAGCGCAGCGTTGGCCGCAATTGAGGCGGACACTGTGCCGCCGTCGTCCGTATTAACTGCTGGAGGATCCGCGCGGAAATCATCAATGATGGCGCCGTTCCTCAGAGCTATACCCACGGCGCGGGGCATCTCCACCGAAGTCTCCGTGATGCCCACAATTAGCCCGTACGCCAGCAGTGAATCCACGGGAGTGAGCCTGTCCTGAAGTTGCGGAATGGGGCGGCCGGCGCGGGGAACCGTGCCCACTGGGTGCGTACTTAGGTGCCGCAGCACTTCCACGGAGCCGGGGGGTGCCGCAGCAAGCAGCGCATCCAAACCGTCCAGCGAATCCGCCCACCGCTGAAGCGCACGCGCGGCCGCAAGCGGGTCACTTGCGGGAGGAAGCTTGATGCCTGCAGCGCGCAGCCCCGCAGCGACGGACACCATACGCGCGCCTGCCAAGGGTACGGTGGCGGCAAGCTCCAGATAGGGCCGCCCCAGCCCGGCAGGATGAGCCCCCATTACTTCGCGCAGACTACTGACGGTGAAATGCTCATCCGCGCTCTCGATTTCGCCGGAATTACTGTAGATCAGGGCGCGCGTTGTGAGGCTTTCCAGGAGAGCGCGGAGTAGCTCCGGCGGGCACCCCGGAATGGCCTCGACAAGATCCGCAGTGGTAACGCCATGTTCCTGGTCCCGGTCCGCGAGTACCACCAGCGCTTGCGCCACGTGCAATTCCCGCAATGACAGGGAATCGAGTGCACGGCTCAGGCTGGCGCGCGTACAGGCGCGTGCCGCCAGCGCTGCAAAATCCGGAACGGGCGGGGTAATAAGGTCCGGCCGGGCAACAAAAAGTAGACGCAGTGCTTGGTCATTGCGTGCAGCCAGATTGGCCGTCAGTGCTTTAAGAGACGACATCACTCCTACGCTACCGCGAGCTGCGGTGTTTAGCGTCGGCGTCGAATGGCCAGGATCAGTACCACTGCAAGGAGCACAAACGCTAGGGGGAACCCGATGAGGGCGATGCCCACCAGCACGGGAGACGGTGCGCCACCGACTGCGGCAACGACCAGGACGCTCCCCAGATCCACCGCGCAGAGGAAAGCCAGCGCTGCTGCTATCCAGCCTGCGAGGCGTCCGGTGGATACAGATTTATTGCGGGCAGCGAACTGTGCGGGCACCTGTGGCATGCGCTTAACGCTAACAGCGGACTAGGTGGGGACAAAGCGAAGTTAACCGCGCATTCGGGTTAAGCTATAAGACAATAGTTAATCGTGTGCCCTGGGTGCACCAACGAGCGAGGTTATCAGTGCCTACCGGCAAAGTTAAGTGGTACGACAATGACAAGGGCTTTGGGTTCCTGACCACGGATGAGGGTCAAGAAGTCTTCTTGCACGCCAATGCCCTTCAACCGGGCGTAGGTGAAATTAAAGTGGGAGCCCGGATGGAATTCGGTGTGGCCGATGGCCGCAAGGGAGCCCAGGCACTGTCTGCACGACTGCTGGAAGCTGCGCCCTCGGTTGCGAAGGCCAAGCGGATGCCTGCTAAGGATCTGGCCCCCATTGTTCAGGACTTGGTTTCCTTGCTGGACAAGTCCACGGGCAAGCTCAACAACGGCTCATACCCTGACAACGCCCGCGTAGTAGCCCAGGCGTTGCGCATGGTTGCAGACAACTTCGACGCGTAGTGGCTGCTAAAACCAACGCCTTGACGCCTGGCTCACTTCCCGTGTGGCGAAGTGGCAAACCAGACGCCGTGCTCGCAGCTGCGGTAGACGTAGCGCGAGACGCGGTGCTCAGTATTGCCGACGACGCACACATTGGTGCGCATCTTGGTGTGAAGACCGAAGGTGAGCGAGTAGCTACTCACGTCTTCTCGTGTAACCGTCCGGGCTACAAAGGCTGGCTATGGTTTGCGGTGCTGGCGCGGGTTTCGCGTTCAAAGCACGTGACCGTAGATGAGGTCGGCCTGGTTCCCTCGGCTGATTCCGTGGTGGCGCCCCCTTGGGTTCCATGGGCTGCCCGAGTGAGGCCCGACGACGCCCGCGAGCAGGACCCCTCCTACGCTGCCAATGGAGGCGTAGAAGCCTCGGTGGCGGATGCCGCGCTCGCAGAGGCCGCTGTTGCTGAACCCGCTGTGGCTCAATCCGCCACGGACGATTCCTCTGCGCTAGAAGCGCCCGTGGACGACGCAGACACCGGCGCTGCAGACACCGGTCCTGCTGACACGCTGGAGCCCGAGCCTACGGACGTGCAGTAGCGTTCCACCAACTCAACGTGTGATCGATGCCCTCGGACAATGGCGTTGGTGCGAGTCCCAGGAGCTCTTCACTCTTCGCCGAGTTCATGACAAAGGGTCGATCGAACTGGTATGACATCTCGGCCACCTCGCGCATAGCTGGCGATACCAGCCCGATGGCTCGCAGTACGCCGCCGGATAGTCCGGAGACCTTAGCCGCAGGCGCCCCCGCGCGAGCCGCATATGCTTGGGCAAACTGTCGTTGCGTGGTGGGCCCCACCGTGGGCGCGTGTAGCACCGAATTCCAGAGATCTTCCCGCTGTGCCGCGGTGACCATGGCCCGGGCCAAGTCCTCAATGTACGTGAATGAATGCGGCATATCCGGGTTGCCGACGGCCCAAAGCCGTTTGCCGGAGAGAGCCGCCACCAACATTCGCTCGCCCGCGTGGGCTGTGCGGGCGTCCGGGCCGTAGAAGTCCGATGCCACGACACTCACGTTGTTGGTCTCTGACGCCTGGCGTGCGGCCAGAAGCTCCGTGCGCACGCCGCGTTTTCCGCCCTGCGCAGCGCGGGGCGAATCTTCCGTGATGACGTGCTCCGGAGTGGAGTATGAATAAAGGCTTTCGGGAAAGACGACGACGGCGTTGGCGCTGCGCCCGGCTGAAAGTACAGCTTGTTCCATGGTTGGGAGAAGCTGCTGCCACGCCTTGGCGGAGTACGCAGCATGGGCGCAATGGAAGATAGCCGAGACTCCGGCCGCCGCCGCGGAAAGTGTTTGAGCGCTGGATGCATCGCCGATTTGAAGATCGATTCCTGGGAGTTGTGGCCCTTGGCCCGAGCGGGAAAGTAAGGTTCCGCGGTGGCCTTGCTGGGCCAGCTGTTTGGCAACATTGGAGCCGACGGGGCCCGCTCCAATGACGAGGTATTTAGTGGTCATGAGTTCGCTCCGTGGAGGTAGTTGATTGCTTAGAGAGCAGTGCTCTCTAAGGAGTATAGGATGAACACTTCACTAAAACAAGAGCACTGCTCACTATTGTTTCTCATGCACTCTTAAGTTGACACTGCTCTGCAACGTTGGTTGGCTTGGTACATGCCGGAAAAGTTCACTCCGCGAGATCGAGCTCGCACGCAGACCATGGCGGAGATTGTGGCCATTGCGCGCAGGCAACTCCTAGAACAGGGAGCAGCAGCGCTTTCCCTTCGCGCCGTCGCCCGAGAGCTCGGCGTCGTCTCCTCCGCCATCTATCGGTATGTTCCCAGCCGCGATGATTTACTCACTTTGCTGGTAGTGGATGGCTATACGCGCCTGGCGGAAGCCGTGGATGCGGCAGTGTTGGCCCATCGCGAAAAACACGGCGTCAGTGATCCGATGGCAGAGTTCAAGACCCTCGGCCATGCTGTCCGTACCTGGGGGCTGCGCGACCCCGCGACCTACGGATTGTTGTTCGGTACCCCTGTGCCGGGGTATGAGGCGCCAGCAGAGCGAACCAACGCTCCTGGAACGCGCGTGGTTCTCCGATTGGCAGAAGTGCTGACCATGGCATGGATCGATGGGGCTGCTGTCCTGCCCGAAGGGTCACCCTTGCCAGACGTGTTGCGCTCTGAGCTGGATTCTCTGGCGCAAGAATTCGCCGCCCCACCCCAAGCTGACCACATGGCCATGCTGTTCCATGTGTGGGCAGCCCTATTTGGGCTGGTCAGCTTTGAGGTGTTCGGGCAATTTGGAGCGCTCAACAAACCGGTAGCCGAGGCGCTCTTTGACAACGGCCTGCTCAGCATCGCGGCGATGGCAGGCCTAAAATGACTACCTGCTAGTTCTTGCCCGCCTCGATGACGTAGTCGATGCATGTGATCAGAGCAGAAACATCGTCCGGTTCAATGGCTACAAACGTGGCCACTCGCAACTGGTTGCGCCCCAATTTTCGGTACGGTTCAACGTCCACAATGCCGTTGGCTCGAAGAGTCTTTGCAACTGCTGCCGCGTCTACGGAATCATCAAAATCGATGGTGACGATCACGTTGGAGCGATCCGCAGGATTAGCAACAAACGGCGTGGCCACTGTTGAGGCCTCGGCCCATGCGTACAGGCGCTGAGCAGAATCCGCGGTGCGGGCTGCGGCGAACTCCATCCCGCCGGACTGGTTCAGCCACTCCAACTGGGCGTTGAGCGTCACCAGAGTGCTCAACGCGGGAGTGTTGTACGTCTGGTTCAGCCGTGAATTATCAATAGCGGTGGAGAGGCTCAGAAAGTCAGGAATCCAGCGGTCACTGGCCGCAATGCGTTGTGCGCGCTCCACCGCGGCCGGCGAAAACAGCGCAAGCCACAAGCCGCCGTCGGACGCGAAATTCTTTTGCGGCGCGAAGTAGTACACGTCAGTCTCTGCGACATCAACTGCCAGCCCCCCTGCGGCCGAGGTTGCGTCAATGACCACCAATGAACCGTCGTCCGCGCCCGAGACGCGGTTCACTGGTGCTGCAACACCCGTGGATGTCTCATTGTGGGGCCATGCATAAACATCCACTCCTGCTTCCGCCGCCGGTGTGCCATGGGTGCCGGGAGCGGAGGTAATAATGGACGACTCGGCCAAAAACGGTGCCTTATTAGTGGCTGCAGCGAATTTCGATCCAAACTCACCGAAACTCAGGTGCTGGGCCTTGTTCTCTACCAGACCAAACGTGGCCACATCCCAGAAGGCGGTGGATCCGCCAACACCCAGAACAACCTCAAAGCCCTCCGGCGCAGAGAAGAACTCGCTCAGCCCGCTACGGACGCTGCCTACCAGGTTTTTCACTGGCGCCTGGCGGTGGGACGTCCCCAGCAGCGATGCGCCGGCAGCCTGTAGTGCGGCCACTTGCTCGGGTCGAACCTTGGAGGGGCCTGCCCCGAACCGGCCATCGCGTGGCTTCAAGTGGTCAGGGATAATGATGGACTGTGTTGCGCTCATGACGGGCTCCCGATTCACGGATATGCAGACGAATAGCGGCGTGGGCCGTTCTATATTCTGCCGTATTCAAGCGCCCGGCTCTAATGCTGGCAGTCATATTCGTGTATCCGCACTCAGCAATGCCAGGTGATTTGGCGTCAGCTGGGCCGGGCGGCCCTTGGCTTAACGGCGTATGTCGGTTCCTAGCCGTTTATTGCCAGCGGCGCAATCAGGCTAACGTAGAGCAGACAAAGGGAAGGGTTGTGCCGTGGCGGATCTGATCGACACCACCGAGATGTACTTGCGGACCATCTTGGAACTGGAAGAGGAAAATATTGTTCCGCTTCGGGCGCGCATCGCCGAACGGCTTCACCACTCTGGCCCCACCGTTTCGCAGACCGTTGGCCGGATGGAGCGGGACGGATTAGTTATCGTCTCCGGTGACAGGCACCTGGAGCTGACGGATGATGGCCGGTCCAAGGCGACGGCCGTGATGCGCAAACATCGGCTCGCAGAGCGCCTGCTCGCGGACGTGATCGGGCTGGACTGGGCCTTTGTGCATGAGGAAGCCTGCCGTTGGGAACACGTCATGAGTACCAAGGTGGAGCAGCGCATCTTTGAGTTGTTGGACCGCCCGGCGGATTCTCCTTACGGAAACCCCATCCCCGGGTTGGCGGCGTTGGGTGGCAAGGAGAGTGAACGCTTCATGGATGGCGCCATTAATTTGCCGGATGCGCTCAAGCTCTACAAGCCCACCTCCACTGCGCACATCAAGAGGTTGTCTGAGCGCATTCAGGTGGAGCCCGAACTGCTGGCCCAGTTGGACGAAAGCGGGATCAGGCCAGGAGCCAAGGTTCAATTGGCACCGGTGGGTGAGTACATTTCTGTGCGCGTAGAAAATATCGCTGGCGCGCTGGAGCTTCCCCCTGAGGTGGCCGTGCACGTATTCGTCAGCCTTGATTGACCGTAGGCCCTGTTTTGCCGTGCGTGAGCGCGGAACAGTCCGCATTTACGTGCTCGGGTTATCCACAAATTGATTACGGTTCTATCACGACGGCGGTTGGTCGCGTATAGTGGGAATCTGACGCCGATACCAAAGCGTTACCGATTCCGCTGTTATTAAATTGCTGAATCATGCCCGTTGGCAGGATAGCAGCGGGTAGAAAATCCAGTCTCACGGTGCTCTTGAGGCACTTTTAGGTGGACCCCGCGTTCAAGCCGGTAGCCCGGGCAAATGCTGCAGTGCCAAAGCGGGATTCAGCTGGGCTCAGTGGACTGCACTCATCAGCTCGAATTCAACAGCTAACCTTGCGGGTTTTTACAGGAGGGGATACGTTGTCGACGAAACCGGTTCATGGCCGTCGCAGTATGCATGCGCCCGTTGTTCCCCTCCCCATTGCTCCCGCCCCCGTGGTGTCGTTCCCTATTGCTCCTGTGCTCACGCGCCGTGAATCCTTGCTGGCCGAGCGCTCCACGCCGGCTGTCAGCGAGCCTGCTACTCAAGCCGTTCGTCAGCATAATCAACGCGGGCGCAGGTCCATCAAGCTAGCCTCATTTGCAGCGTCCTTCGTAAAGCCCAGTGGCCCCGCTCCTGCCCGTACGGCGCGGCAAGCCGTAGGTGCCACTCAAAGAGTGGCCATTTTGATGGCCGTGGCCGGGCTGACGATGGCTGTGGTGGCTGCACCAAATACCGGCGAAGACAACGTTGCGGCAACGGCCAGCAGCGCAGCCGAACCGTTAATTTCCGCGGCTTCCTCGGCAAATCTCTCCTTTGTGGGGGTAGGCGTGACCAGTGCACTCACCCTGGATGGCAAGCTCCGTGAGACGCTGGCAGTCTCAGCGGCCAAGGTCACTGCCGCAGCGGCCAAAGGCACGCTAAGTGCACCCATGGACACGCTGAATCCCTCGAGCGGATTTGGACCCCGTATTAATCCGTTGACGGGTGCGGCTGGTGAGTTTCACACTGGACAAGACTTTGCGGCTGCCTGCGGATCACCTGTCAAAGTGGCAGCAGGCGGCACGGTAACGTTTTCCGGATGGCACCCGTACGGCGGTGGCAACCGAATCGTCGTTGACCATGGAAACGGCCTCTCTACGTCCTATAACCACCTCTCTTCGCTGGGAGTGCATGTGGGTCAAAAGGTTGAACGCGGCGATGTCATCGCTGCCAGCGGCACTACTGGCGCATCTACGGGGTGTCACCTGCATTTTGAAGTCATGGTGAACGGCCAAACGGTAGACCCCTTGGGGTGGCTGTAGGCCGATTTGTCACATTGTCGTGATCTGAACGTGACATTTGAAATGAACTCCTGTAGCCTCGTAGGCGCACCAACTTGAAGAAGTTGATGCCCTTGAGTGGATTGCCTAGCTCTGCCACCGCTCACGGTCCGTTCGCAACAATCGTCTGGCAGGGGCGGGGGAACCAATATCGGGCTTGTTGATAACAAGTCCTAGGGGTGAAGCCGCGAAGCACTCATGGACCCTTCAAAAGGGGTCTTTTGTGTGTGGAGCGGCCGGGTGACTCCCATCCGAATCCGACAGCTTACCTCGCAGGCATTGGGAGAGGCTACAAACGTGTCCACAACAAGCAATCTTGGCCGCCACCGTGCGGACAATGTCAGTACAAATTCGCTGACTGCTCTTTCCAAGGCCGTGTCGTCCAATGCTGGATCATTCGGCCGCCAGGCTGCCATTGTTACCGCGGCCTCGGCTCTGATCCTGAGCGTTGGACTGCCCGCTCAGGCTGCTCAGACCGAAACTGGCCGAGTTTCTGCGGACATCACCGCAGTGCAGAGCGTCAAGCAGAATGTGTCCGCTGCCTCCAATGCACAGCTTTCCTTGGTTGCCACTACCGGTGTTACATCCACCCCGGCACCGGCCAAGCCTGTTGTTGCTGCTAAGGCTGAGAATGTGACCGCGCAAGCCGTTGTGCCTGCAAAGGCTGCCACGCCGGCTGCTCCTGCCGCTGCAATAGCCCCCGCAGCCGCTTCCGGTGGAAACGCCGCTGTTGTAGCCGCAGCGTACGCCGGAATCGGCCACCCCTACGTTCACGGCGGAACATCCCCCGTTACTGGTTGGGACTGCTCCGGCTTTGTCCAGTGGGCTTATGCTCAGGCGGGCATTAGCGTCCCCCGCGTCAACCAGTGGGTCGGTTTGACTCAGACGTCCAACCCGCAGCCCGGTGATCTGGTTGTTCAGAATGGTGGAGTTCACGTAGGTATCTACGTTGGCAACGGTATGGTCATTAGCGCCTTGAACCCGTCCCAGGGAACCATGCTGCTCCCCGCTTCCGCTACCGGAACGTCAGTCTTCTACACCGCCCCGTAATCAAAAACTTGCGGGCTGGCGGCTCGCGTAAGAAATTCCGCTGAGCCCCTAGGACCCTAAGGCCGCACAACACCGCGGTGCAGGAACGAAAGAGAGCACTTACCTTGTCTACTCGTGAATCAATCGCACGGCACCGCGCAGAGGTCACCAAGACCTCTCCGATCGCTGTCATTGCAAAGAACATCACCAACAACGCTGGCGGCATGGGCCGTCAGGCAGTTGTGATTGCAGCAGCTTCCGGTCTGGTTCTGACCAGCGGAATGGCCGCTAATGCCGCACAACCGGCTGCCCACGTCAGCGACAGCAACACCGCATCCGTGAAGTCGTCCGGCGTCGTGGACATGCCGATTAAGGCAAGCACCGAGGCCGCCGTCGCCGCTAGCTTGGTACAACCGCTGGATATTACCAGCTCACCCAAGCCGGCTCCGGTTGTTCGGCAAGTTGCTCCTGCCGCTACCAAGGCTGCTCCGTTAGCTCAGACCGTTGCCAGCAAGGCTGCTCCGACTGCTGCTCAGGTAGCCCCGGCCGCCGCCACCCCGAAGGTAACGGCTTCCGGCGTTGGAGCAACCATTCTGGCCGCTGCCTACGCT
>JABBNV010000021.1:0-5788 GCA_019352125.1 Acidobacteriota bacterium
CATCGACCAATACGGTAGTCACGCCTGGCGGTTCATTCCTCCTTATCGCCTCCGGATTCGACCCCGGCGAGATTGTATTCATCCAGATCATTCAGACCTCCGTCCTGGCAGCTGGCCAGACTGGCAGCAATGGTGGACTCACGATGGGCCACCCCGGAGTCGCTCCCGCCGTTGTAGCACCTACATCGATCACCACGACGGCTAGCTCCACCGGAACGATTTCTGTTCCTGTGCCGTTGTCTCAAACGGGTACCTACACCATCACAGCTACCGGCCAAACCAGTGGCGCAACCAGCTCGATTGTTGTCAAGGCAGCCGCAACTGCTCCTGCTGGCACCGTTAATTCTGGAACCACGACTAACAGTGCCTCCGGCTCAGGCCTTGCCAACACCGGCGTCGATTCCAGCATGATCGTTTGGTCCGCCGTTGGTGGAGCTGCACTCTTGGCTGGCGTTGGCACCGTGGTGGTATCACGCCGCCGCAGCCGCACCGCTGAGTAGTCTTAGCTTTTTACAGCACTAAAGGTGTGGCCCCGAACTCCGGTTCGGGGCCACACCTGTTTAACCCTCCGCACTAGACTTCTCAGCAATCACTGTTGACCCTCCCCCAACGTCAGGGAACAGGATGGATTCATGAACAACGAATCAACGTGGCGGGGCCTCACCGTTGGCCAGGCGGCACAGTTGGTAGGCGTCAGCATTAAGACGCTGCACCACTGGGACACTGTGGATCTTGTGCGGCCCAGCGAACGCACGTGGGCAGGCTACCGTGTGTATTCAAACGCGGACGTTTCACGGATTCACCGTGTGCTGGTGTACCGCGAGCTGGGGTTTCCGCTAGCTGAGATCGGCAGAATCCTTGACGGCTCCGGCAATGACGATTCGTCTCATTTAGAGCGGCAGCGGGATTTGCTGAAGACGCAGATTGCGCGGCTGCAGAATATGGCGGCATCCGTTGAGCAGATGCTGGCCGCGACGCAGGGAGGAATTCAGATGACACCGGAAGAGCAAGCCGAGATATTTGGCACGGATTGGGACCCGGACTGGGCTGAGGAGGCCAAGGAACGGTGGGGAGATACTCCCCAGTGGGAGGAGTCCAACAAGCGGGCTGCTACCCGGACCACAACGGAATGGTCCAACATTGCCGCCGATGCCGAGGGACTGCTGGCGGAATTGGCCGATGCCAAGCGGAGGGGAGTTGCGGCCGGTTCTGAGGAAGCGAACGCCTTGGCTGAGGCACACAAGGCGTCCATTGATCAGCACTATGCCTGCAGCTATTCCATGCAAGTGTGTCTGGCGCGGATGTACATGGCGGACTCACGCTTTACGCAGTACTACGACTCTCGTGAACCAGGTCTGGCCCTCTGGCTACAGGAGGCCATCAACGCGAACGCTGCAGGGCATCGGGTGGATGTAGAGCGGGCCGCGTGGGAGTGAGGGGTCTCCACAGGCTGGACCACCAGTTTCAATCACCGCGCGATGGCTAGCGCGTCTTCTGCTGCTACCCAGGCGAGCATGGCGCATTTGACGCGCGCCACGTAGCGGGACGCTCCAGAGAGTGCTGCGGCATCGCCCAAGAGTTCCTCATCTGCTGCTATTTTGCCGCGCGAGCGCATCACTTCACGGAAATGATCCGCCATTTTGGTGAACTCGGCCGGGCTCTCCCCCACCGCCAGATCCGTCAGCAATGACGCGGATGCCATAGAGATAGAGCAGCCGGCACCAGCCCAGCGAAGGGCGGAGATGACGCCGTCCTTCGTTTCCACGCGTAGGGTAATCTCATCCCCACAGGTGGGGTTGAGCTGATGGCTTTGCCCCACGGCAGCCCCGGCCTCTGGCGGATTACCCTCCAGCGTGGAGCCATGTTTGGCCTTCGCATGGAAGAGGATGATGTCCTGATATAGCTGGTCGAGATCGCTCATGCGTCTGCTCCAAAATAGGCACGGACTTCGGCGACGGCCGCCAGAAAGGCGTCCACCTCATCCGTAGTGGTGTAAAGGTAGGTGCTGGCCCGGGTGGTAGCCGTCAAGCCTAAGCGTCGGTGCAGCGGTTGGGCACAGTGGTGACCCACGCGGACGGCGATGCCGCGATCGTCCAGGTACTGGCCGACGTCGTGCGCGTGAACACCTTCAACGTCAAACGCCGCCAGCCCCGTACGCAACTCCCCCGGGGCTGGGCCCACCAGCCGCACACCGCGGATCTTTGCCAGCCCCTCCGCCAGCCGCTGGCCCAGTTGGTGTTCCCACGCCGCAATTCTGTCCATACCCGTTTCGCGCAGATAGTTCACCGCGGTGCTGAGGGCGATGACCTGCGAGATGCGCTGAGTGCCAGCTTCAAAGCGCTGCGGCGCGGGCAAGTACCCGGCGGATTCCATGGTGACCGTGGTGATCATGGAGCCGCCCGTTAAAAAGGGCGGCATGGCATTGAGCAGCTCTGCCCTGCCATAGAGGGCACCGATGCCCGTGGGGGCCAGCATCTTATGGCCGGAAAAGACCGCGAAGTCCACACCCAGCGCCTTTACGTCCAGCGGCATGTGCGGCGCGGACTGGCACGCGTCCAGCACCGTGAGTGCGTTGACTTTCTTAGCCAGTGCGACGAGGGCCGGGACGTCCGTGATGGCGCCGGTAACGTTGGAGGCGTGGGTGAAAGCGACGATCTTTGTCTTGGGGCCGATTTTTTCAGCAGCCTGCGCCAAGTCCAAAGCGCCGGAGTCATCCACCGGGATGAATGAGAGCGTGGCGCCCGTGCGCCGGCACAACTCCTGCCACGGGATCAAGTTGGCGTGATGCTCCAGCTCCGTCACCACCACCTCATCGCCTTCTGAGAGGGCGAAGCGTTTGGCCTCTGGGTTTTGCTGCTGCCCGACGCTGGCGTTGGAGAAGCTGTACGCCAGCAGGTTCAGGGCCTCCGTAGCGTTGGACGTCCAGACAAGCTCATTGGAATCTGCACCGATGAAGGAGGCCACGTTGGCACGGGCCTCCTCATAAATCTCCGTAGCCTCAGCCGCAAGGTAATGCGCACCACGGTGCACCGCCGAGTTCCGCTGCTCATAGAACTCCTGCTCCGCCTCCATCACCGTGAGCGGGTTCTGCGAGGTGGCACCGGAGTCCAAATACACCAGCGGCTTACCGTTGACCGTTTGGGTCAGGATGGGGAAGTCATTGCGGATTCGGGCCACTTGGGCGTCGTCCAGCGGCTGATGGTGGTCAGCGTGGGTGCTGGCCTTGGTTTGGCTCGCCGCAGTTTCCGGACTTGAGTTGGCGCTCACGGGCCGCTCCTCACTATGGATGCACTATTAGAGCATAAAACTTGTTCTTAATTATCCCACGCATTCCGACGGGAGGAGACCGTCGACTTGTCCTCCACAGGCACTGTTTTTTATACGTAGCATCACATAGCTTAAAAATCTGATCGATTCAGTGGTTTATGGAGCTATGTTCGAGTAGAATTGGGATATGAAATCACGTGAATTGGCCAACAGAACAATGACCCTCCCGGGCATTGTCCTGGCCATGGAAACGTACCTCGCCGACGCCGCCGACACCCGGTCTCGCCTGACGGATGCGCAGGCACAAGAGGAAGCGCAAACCTTGGAGCGTCTCTCCCGCCTGGTCGACTACGGCCAGGTCGCCGCCACCGGTGACCTAGCCGAGCGCGTCCGCGACGGGGCATTCGAAGCATCACTGGGCACCAAAGACATCCGCACCTATCTCACCCAGGCACTGCGTATTGGATCCACCGCGGCCAACCGCCGCATCGGCCTGGCGGCCCAACTCCTCCCCAGCACGGATACGGCAGGGGATCTTGTTCCACCGGTACAACCAGTACTAGCTACAGCTTTTCGCGCCGGGGATGTCAGTGCTGACACGGCGAAACTGATCGCCACACATGTCAACAACGCCCACACCCTGGCCACCGGCGGCATCATCGGCCCCTCCATCCCGGCAGAGATCGAAGAATCACTGACATCCTTCGCCCAACAGTACGACAGAGACTTCGTCATGCGCACCGCCCAACGCACCACACACCTCATCGACCCAGCCGGTGGGGAAGCATCCTGGGACGAAATCAACGACAAAGAAGGCATCCGCTTCGGCAAACCCCGCCGCGGACTCGTCGCCTTCAACGGCTTCCTACAAACCATCGACTACGAAACACTCATGGCCGCCATCAGCCCAGCCACCAACCCCCGTCAACGCGGCAGTGACGGCAGTGATGGCCGCGACAACGAAAACGAAGCATCAGATACCGCTACGGGCAGCAATGAGGCGGATGCCGTCGTGGTTCCTCGGCCGCACCGGGCACAGCAACTCCTCCATGGGCTCCTGCACGCCGTCGAAGTAGCCTCCAAAACGAGCAAACTCCCGCAGAACGGGGGTCTTCTACCCCAATTATTCGTCACCGTTACCCTGGCCGAACTACAAGAAGGCCTCGGCTCCGCACTCCTGCCCTTCACCGGCCCCATCCCCGTGGATCTGATTCGCAAAACAGCATGCGATGCCTCCATCATCCCCATCGTCATGGGTGCAGCGGGGGAAGTACTCGACGTCGGCCATGACGAACGCATCGTCACCCCCACCATCCGCAAAGCCCTCATCGCTCGAGACAAAGGCTGCACGTTCCCCGAATGCACCCGCGTAGTCCAGTGGACCGAAGCCCATCACATCACCCACTGGGCCAACGGCGGCGAAACGTCCCTGGCCAACTCCTGCCTACTGTGCAGTCACCATCACCACCTGATTCACCGCAGCAACTGGGCCATCACCACCATCAACAACATCGCGTACTTCATCCCACCACCAGAAATCGACCCCCAACGCATACCCCTGCGCAACCACTACCACGACCCACCAACCGCCCTCGCCGCCTAGACCGCCGGAGTAGCAACAAGCTGGGCCTCGACTACGCCTACCCTCGGAGACATCCGGGCGGTACTATGCGGTCACCGCCAGAGAATCTGACGCTCGAGATCACCTGCGCGCAGGTGGCAAAGGAGTCCTCATGTCCACACCAGAACAAGCGCCACGGCGCACACGACGGTCTGCTTTCTGGCCGGCGGCAGCAGTGCTACTGGTGCTGGGCGTCATAACCCTGGTCTGGGTGCTATCCCACGGGCAGTTGACGCCCGCTGCCACCAGCCGGCCCACCGGCACGGGCACGGATTCACCCACTACCAGCCAAAGCCCATCCACTGCCAGTACCCCTGCACCCTCTTCAGCCACCTCACCTTCACCTGCAACCACGCCAACGACGACGACGCCAGTGCCTGCTGCTGTGGAGACGGAGGCCACCCAAAATGTGACCGCATTCGTTACCCAGAATGCAGCCGTGCTGGCAGCACCCCCTACAGAACCTTCGGGCACTACGCTGACAGCCATGGCTACCGGAGTGGCTCTGGATTCAGCACTCTCTTCGCAGGCGGAATACACCAGCAACAAGTGGCATCAGGAGGGTTCACCCACGGTGGTGTCCAGCAAAGTGGTGGCGTATGACCCAGCTGCTACGCCGCCCACGCTGACTATGGATGTGTGCATCGATTCCTCAAAGGTGAACGTGCTCACGGATACCGGCGCCGTGGTCAAGGCCGGCCAGCCAACGGACCGTTCCCTCAACATCATGACGGTAGTCAAATCAGCGTCCGGCTCGTGGCTATTGAGCAAGACGGACTTCCCCACCAAAGCGGACTGCTAGCCCAGCTGCTCTGGCGCATATGAGAATGGCCCCGTCTTTCGACGGGGTCATTCGGCTGTTCTCTGCGGGGCTAGTTGACGGTGGCCGTAGCGGTCATG